>NZ_QTUL01000030.1:0-1896 GCF_003435675.1 Blautia sp. AM23-13AC
TTGGCTCTGGGCTTCTCAAACTTGATTTTCTGCAAGCCGTCATAGACAGGCTTTAAGCTCTTGTAGGTGGCAGAGTAATCATTAAGACTGCGGATTGCTTTCATTCGGGCGTTCTGGCTGTCCATCGTTGTCTTTAAGCCGTCAACGGTGGTGCGGTGGCTCTGCAATCTGCTTTCCAAATCTTCAAGGGTGTAAATGCCGTTTGCCCGGAGATAATTGTAGGTCTCGTTCATCTCTTTCAGATTGCTGATTTTGCCTTTTTGCGAATATGCCCCGGCTTTTCGCTGGGTGTAATAATCGTTCAGCAGAGAAACAAGGTCGGGTGTCTGCGGCTTGGCAAGCTCAGCTTTTATCTCCGTTATCCAGTCGAACAGGAGAGAGATTTTCTTTCTGATGTCCTTGATAACGGCATTGGTCGCCTTGATCCAGCGGTTGAACTCGCCCTTTTCGGTGCGGATACCTTTCTTCTCCATTGCTCGGACGGTTGCTCCCTCGTGAATGGTGGGAAGTAAATCCACGCCCTGCCGTTCATAGCTGCGGTGGTCGATACGAACATCCAGACCTTTCTCCGCAAACTTGGCGTTGCACATCTCCGCCCATGCTTCACGCCAATGTTCCAGCGTTTCGGGACTGCCCCAGTCGGTAGTGGGAACGGCATTGAACACATACTTACCGTTTGCGTCTCGAATACGGTTGCCCTCCTCGTCCAGCACATATTCTCGCCGTTGTTTTATGCCCCATGTGCCGTCCTGCTCCATTGGTCGAATAGGGCAGAGAAAGTGAAAATGGGGATTGGGTGTGCCGCCGTCCTCACACTCCTTTTCGTGAAAGGACACATCAACGGTCATGCCCCGGCTGACAAACTCCCGAAACAAAAATTCCCTTGCCAGAGCGATGTTTTCTTCAAGAGAAAATTCATTCTGCAAGGAAATTTCAAAACTGTATGCAAGCTGGGCGTTCTTACCACGCTCGGCTTTTTCAACTGCGTTCCATAGGGTCTGACGGTCTGCGTATTCTTTCGGTGCATGGGGCGGCAGGAGAATGTCAGAGCAGATAACACCACGCTTTCTGGTGTAGTCGCTGTATTCGCCGTAATACTCGCTGTACAGCTTTTCGCCGGAACGATAGGCGGCAGAAGCAATCGCAGACTGACCTTTACTGCGTTTCGTTTGGGTTACTGTGAAGTGGAATAGTGCCATTGGCTTTCAGCTCCTTTCCTCTGTTTGCTTGGTTGATGTGTGTAATCTCCATGTGCCGGACGGCTCTCTGTACCTCCGGCAGACCGAAGATGTGTTCCATCAGCTCGGTCATTTCGGTGCGTGTGAGATTTTTGACCTCCGGGGCAAGGCTCTCAATCGTGCCGCCCAGATTGCAAAGGCGGTGGGTACGTTTCTGCCTTTCGCCTTTCTCCAGATATTTCTTTCTGTTCTCCAAACGCTCCAGTTTGTGCTGTTCCTGTGCAAGCCGCTTTTCCACTTGCTCTTTTTCAGCTCGAAGCTGTTCAAGGCTTTTCTGTTTTGCCATTTTGGTTGACCTCCTTTTTTGAAAATGGGTATAAAAAAAGACCGCCAACTTTTCGCACATTGCGACCAGTCAACGGTCTATTTTTCGGTATTCGGTTGTTGTATTCAGTTAGATAATTTATTTGCTATCCTTACCGAAAAAACCAATCGTAGCCATAACAAAACCCACGATAATTAAAAGAAACGACACCCACAGTGTTCCTACATATATCACCTTTAATCCTGCAAGTATCATTATAGCAATACCCAATAGCATTAAACTGTTTCCAAACATAATCTTTTTCATACGCTCACGCTCCTTTGTTAAATTATCGTTTACTATTTTCAAACTTGCTGGCGGCGAACGGTTTGTCAAAACCGTTTGCGGACGGCA
>NZ_QTUL01000031.1:0-1794 GCF_003435675.1 Blautia sp. AM23-13AC
CGTTACTTCCCCCTGTGCTTCATTGTCCGTTCCGGCGGAAGAAAGTAAAGGGTGGTCTGCGACCATTTTTTATCTGCTGCATTCGCTGATCGGCAAGCCGAAGCTCATATTGCAGATAAAAAACAAGCCCTTGACTGTCTCCCTCCTACACTTCCAAAGCCGCCCAAGAGGAAGTAAGCTTCACTATATTCTTGGCAGAATATACGTACGAATATATCCGCTTGACAAAAGTGCTACCACCATACTATAATATGTGTAGCGGATATATTGCAAGTTCCCTAAAGTGTTACCACTTTAGAACTTGTGAGGGTGGCAAGCCCCCCTTCAATCCCCCTTGAAGCAGAGCCGAAAGGCTCATAATGTGACGGTGGTAGCACCGAAGAAAGTGAGGTCGCAAATGAAAATCAGCGGAGCAAAAACAATAGCGGAATACAAAGAAATCAGAGCCAAGAAAATTCAGAAATGGATTGATAGCCATTTTGTTGAAGGTTCTGTAAAGTGGGAATTTGACGGAGCAAATGCGATAAAGGTAACGGACAAGACCGGCGATAGCATGTTAGTACAGTTGTCCGAAATTGATTAACAGGAGGGAAACAAAAGTGACAGTAAGAAATTTTTTGAAATTGCATGAGGGCGGTGTGGCTTGCGTATCAATCCAGCAAGAACCATACGACCATGAAAAGCATGGATATGTAAAGACGTACTTCGAGGAAGCAGCACAAGAGGATATTCTTGCATCTGATACATTCAAGAAGATAGCAAACAAGCAAGTAGACCATTTTAATATCATTGGCGGTGGAATGTATAAAGTCGAGTTGTGCATTTATTTGGAGGAAGAATAATGGCGAATAAAAGCAGACCTAAGCAGTTATCATTCCGAGTAAGTGAAGAAGAATACCAGCAGTTACAGGAGAAGATTTCAAAGAGCGGAAAGAACCAGCAGGAGTATATCCTTTCCTGTGTGCTGGAGAAGCAGATTGTGAATACGGACGGTATCAAGGAACTTATCCCGGAACTGAAACGGATAGGGAACAACCTCAACCAAATAGCAAAGCGGTGTAATGAGGGGGGAATGTTGCCGAGTGAAGCGGAAGTGCGGAAGCATGGAGAGGAGCTGAACAAAGTATGGCAGTCATTAAGGCGGTATCTTCAAAGGCGGGCATAGGGCACGCCATAGATTATGTGACGAAAAAAGAAAAGACAGAGGAGAAGCTTGTCAGTGGTCTGCATTGTGAGCCGGAGACAGTCAAGGAAGAAATGCAAGCCACAAAGGAGCTGTGGGGCAAGACAGACGGAAGAACCTATAAGCATTATGTGCAGTCCTACCATGAGGACGAGGAAATAACCCCGGAGCAGGCTCACAAGAACGCTATCGAGCTGGCGGAGCATACAAAGGCATGGAAAGGGCATGAAGTTCTGATAGCCACGCATATAGACAAGGGGCATATACATACGCACTTTATAGTCAATTCCGTAAATTATGAGAACGGTCATAAGCTCCAATGGAGTAAGCACGACCTTAAAGACTTAAAGGAACGGTGCAACGAACAGAGCAGGGAACAGGGCTTGCATGTGCCGGAGAAAGGAAAGACATTTGCTGGAGAAGCCCGGGAAGAAACGGTGGCATGGAGTAAAGACACCTACCAGCTTTTGAAACAAGCAGAGCAGGGAAAGGTCAAAAGTTATGTGCAGGATATTGCCCTGGCGGTACTGGACTGTAAGGAAACAGCGATCAGCCGGCAAACCTTTATCCGGCTGATGAATGAAAGAGGGTACGGAGTGGACTGGCAGGAC
>NZ_QTUL01000032.1:0-1695 GCF_003435675.1 Blautia sp. AM23-13AC
ACCTTGACAAATAGCAGACCGCTTTTGCGGTCTGTTTATTTTCCGCTGGCTTTTTGCGGCTTTCTAATGTTTTCGGGCAACATATCTGACCATGGCAGAAGTTCTGCAAGAAAATCTATGTTTTTGTCATCTACATGTTTGGGAATCTCCGTAAGCAGATATTCGAAATAATCGAAAGGTTTCAGGTTATTCGCCTTTGCAGTTTCTGCGATACTGTAGATGATCGCTGAACTATTGGCTCCATTGACCGTATCAATCATCTCCCAGTTTTTCTTCCCTATACAGAATCCACGGATCGCACGTTCGCTGGCATTGTTGTCTATTGGAACATCCCCATCTTCCAGAAAAACTTTCAGGTAGCTTTCCTGGTTCAGTGCATATGTAAATGCTTCCCGTATTTTACCGTTCTTTGGAATCTTAGGTTCATTCTGTTTCAGGTACGCAAAGAAAGCATCCACCAGTGGTTTTACCACAAGCTGACGCTGCATGAGCCTGTCTTCCGTAGAAAAATCAGACAGTTTTCCCTCTTCCCGGTAAATGGCCTGTATCTGTTTCATGATCAGATGCAGGATTGATTCCTTTCGGTGTGCTTTTGGTATCACTTCCAGTGCATCGTTAAACCTGCGCCTGCAGTGAACCCAGCAGCCTGCAATCTTCAGATTTTCACGCTCCTTTTCCAATGTATGATATACCTGGTACCCATCCGTAACACAGATCCCGGTGTAATCCCTCAGGAATTCCCGGGGATGGGATGCATTACGCGTTTTCTGGTATTCATAAAGGATGATCTGACGATCCCGGTACATAAAGCCGGACCGGTACACCCACATGTAACTCTGGCTGCCGGCAGGACGCCCGTCCTTATTTACAAGTACAGGAGTCTCATCTGCCTGTATCACATGATAATCATACAGAAGTTTATGCAGATAATCATACATGGTTCCCAGATATTCTTCCCCAAGACGGATCATCCAGTTCGCCATGTTCTGTCTGGTAATGGCAAGCCCGTACCTTTCGAATTCTTTTTCAAGACGGTAGAGAGGTACCGCATTTACATACTTACCATTTATGACTGCCGCAGCAAGGGACGGGGATACAAGGCTTCCATGAAGCAGATTTCTGGGATGGGGTGCCTTTATCATGTGTTCATCCAGTTTACTGGAATAAACGCCGATATGATGTTCCTCTATCACGACACTGGCCGGAATGAACTGATAACATCGGGAAATGGCATCCGGAAGCTGTTTCCATCCGTTTTCACCAAACTCAGCCGTCAGTTCTTCCTCTTTCAGATAGTGATCAATACGTTTTACTGTCAGCCCTGCTATATCAGCCGCTTTTTTCCCTGGCTGTTTTTTCTTTTTGGGTGCTTTCAATTCCAGGTCATCAGGTTCCGGTGCATCCAGGTCGCAGACTGCCTCTGCTTCATTAAAGAATACGATAGTCCCGTCTACTTCCATGAAACGTATCTGTTCAGAATCCGCCATTTTTTCGCTGGATCTGCCAAAACGGTTCTTCTGGAAAAGGACCATCTGTTCCATCATCAGCTGCATCCTGTCATTTAAGGCCTGCGTTTGCCTGGACAATTCTTCCATCTGTCCCTGCATCCCAAGAAAAAGCTCTATCAGCAGATCCTTATCAAACTTATTCAGTTGTTCTTTTGTGTACTTGATCGTCATAACCGGAACTCCTGTC
>NZ_QTUL01000033.1:0-1631 GCF_003435675.1 Blautia sp. AM23-13AC
AGCCTGCAAATAAAAAGTCAATACTAAAATTGAAGAAAGTTAAAAAACTTTACAGGTTAAAAATTAGGCATTAAAATAAGGCCACCACAACCAGTGCTGGTCTGAAAGTAAAAGTTTTGAATTAGCTTGGATCAGGAAGAACAGAAAGATATTCTTTCACTCGTCCATAGTATATTCTGAGAAATTTATTAGCACCTGCAGTCATATAAACATAGTAAGGCTTACCCTGGGTGCGTTTTCTGTCCATGAATTGATATACAGGATCATCCTGAGGCATGGTTTTGATAAGAACATCCATTACTTGAAAAAGAGTCTTTCTTAAATTTGAAGATCCACGTTTGGATGTTGGGACGCTTTTTTGGGCATAGGAACCAGATTCGTTTACCCCAGGATCAACTCCGGCGAATGCAGTAAGGGCTCCTTTATGCGTGAATCTGGTTACATCACCGATCTCAGCCATAAGCTGTGGACCGAGAGATGGACCAATCCCTTTAAACTGCATGACAATTGAGTATTCAGGAAGCTTTGAGGCAGTCTCGTTCATGAGAGTGCGTATTGTTTCGACAGTAACGGAAGTACTGTTGAGCTGATCGACAGCTTGTCTGATGATATGTTTGGTTATTTCATTCTTAGGAAATACTGGAACAAGTTCCTTTGTTTTGGTGTAAATTTCTTCCGCTTTTGATTTATTGAAGGCATATTTTTTGCGCTTGCACCAGTTCTGATAATGTTCAACAAAAGCGTTTAGAGACATTTTACGAATGCAATCTACATGCCAGTATGTAGAGACAAAATCAACCCATTTCTGGGAACCATCACTGCGGGTGGGACTATTGAAATAAGTATTTGCATTTGGATAGGTCTGGTCAATGAGGCCAATAAGATTATTTTTCATAGCCGTTTTTTGTTTCACATAGAAATGGAACTGACGATTCATGACCTTTAGCTGAGCGCGTAATTCATCTGTAATACTATACGGTTCAAGACTTTGCCATTTGTCAAGAGCGTAGCGGGCAATCTTGACAGAATCAGCTTTGTCGGACTTGATTTTGCGAAGAGAATCGTTATTAAAATCTTTGACCAACTTGGGATTAACAGCACTGACAAAGAGATCTGCTGCTGAAAGCTGGTGAGCAAGTGCTTCGTAGTAGCGGCCGGTATGTTCCATTACAACCCGGGATTCACCTTCGATAGAATGAATAAGTTTAATAAGTGAATGGATATCACTGGATGTGTGCTTAATCTCAAAAGGAGAGGATACAATCTCCCCAAATGGTCTCAGAATTGTAACCATACTTTTACCTTTTGAAACATCGATACCTACTGCGTTCATAAATTTATCACTCCTTAAAAAATATTACAATGGATAAATACCAGTTTTACTCATTACCTGTTCAAACTACTGTGTGTGACACGAATGCACCTAATGTGATTCAACCTGCATAAAACGAACACTGTGAATGAGGAGCCGGTTATCAGTCTAAAGTACGGACGCGAGGTCCAAGTGATGAAGTCGATATACCATTGCATCCTACATTCTAACAGTTTAAGTAATGAGATGGATAAATCCTTACTGGAAGTAAGGGGATTACCCATAAATATATTGTAGTAGTGATGAGTTAGACGCGCAA
>NZ_QTUL01000034.1:0-687 GCF_003435675.1 Blautia sp. AM23-13AC
TCCACCATCTGCAACATTCTTGAAAAGCGTGAATATCTGGGACACACCATCAACTTCAAGACTCGAAAGCACTTCAAGGACAAGAAAAGCCATTATGTCCCGGAGGACGAATGGACGATTTTCGAGAATACCCATGAAGCTATCATTGACCAGCAGACCTTTGACCTTGTGCAGAAAATCCGTGGGAATGTCAGACGCTACCCGGACGGCTGGGGCGAAGCAGCTCCCCTCACAGGCTTGCTTTATTGTGCCGATTGCGGCGGCAAGATGTATGTCCACCGCACCAATAACGGCAAGCGCATTTCTCAATACACCTGCTCACAGTACACAAAAGTTCCTTGCGGGACACTCTGCAAGACCCAGCACCGTATCAATGAAGATGTGGTACTGTCCCTTGTTTCCGAAATGCTCAAAGCCATTGCCGAGTATGCGAAGCATGACCGAGCCGAGTTTGTCCGAGTGGTACAGGAAGCGCAGTCCAGCCAGCAGACAGCAGAGGTTAAGAAACAGCGGATACGCCTTGCCACCGCAAAGCAGAGAGTGTCCGAACTGGAAGTCCTGCTCTGTAAAATCTATGAGGACAACATTTTAGGAAAGCTGTCCGACAGCAGATACGCCACTCTGGACGCTCAATACGAAAAGGAACAGTCCGAGCTTACCGCTGAAATCTCTGCTCTGGAAAAGGCT
>NZ_QTUL01000034.1:699-1547 GCF_003435675.1 Blautia sp. AM23-13AC
AAGCACGAAAAGGACGCTGATCGTTTTATCGCTCTGATTGACAAGTATGAGAACTTCGACAAGCTGACCATTGCTATGCTCAACGAGTTTATCGAGAAAATCCTTGTGCATGAGCGTGACCGCAAAGGCAGTATACAGACCACACAGGAGATCGAGATTTACTTCAATTTTGTCGGTCGATTTGTTCCCCCGGCGTTTGGTGAAGTGGAGCTTACCCCGGAGGAATTAGAGGAAATCCGCAAGCGTGAGGAACGCAAGGACAGGCTTCATCAGAACTACTTGAAGCGGAAAGCCAGCGGAGCGCAGAAGCGATACGAGGACAAAATCAAGGGAAGAAAAAAGGCAGAAATCGAAGCCAAGAAAGCCGCCATTCGTGCGGAGGACATTGCAAAGGGAGTGTTCGTCCCTGTCAGCAGTTTACCGCAGAGAGAGCCGATGAAAGGAGTACAAACAGCATGAATATCACTTATACACAGAACGGCGATTATCTTATCCCGAACATCGTTATCCGCAAGACCAAGCCCCTCGGACACTACGGCAGACTTCGCAAGGCGTATCTGGAAATGCACCGTCCGATACTGTTCAATGAGCTGGTACTATCCGACAAGCTCTTTGAGCATTGCGCCGAGATTGACGAAGCGGCACGAAACCGCATGGAGCTGATCGTGCGGTCACTGGCAGAGCAAAACGGCGTGACCGAGCAACTGAAAGCTGAAAACCAAATGGAATGGGTGCGGCAGATGAACGCTTGCAGGGCGCAGGCAGAGGAAGTTGTGAAAGCAGAGTTGATTTATAATTGAGCGAGGAAGTCCGGGCAGAAAACTGTTCGGACTTTTCTCATATAGTCC
>NZ_QTUL01000035.1:0-1487 GCF_003435675.1 Blautia sp. AM23-13AC
TTTATCCGGCTGATGAATGAAAGAGGGTACGGAGTGGACTGGCAGGACAGCCACAAGTACATCACATATACTGACTTAGCCAGGGAACAGGCAGGAGAAAAGGCTTGCAAAATTCGTAATAATAAGCTGGAAAAATACTATAACATGGGTTTTGGAAAGGAGGAACTGGAGCATGAGTTTGAGAGAAATGCACGAACAGCAGAAGTCAGAGCAGGCAAGTCCGAGAGAACAGCTCCAAGAACTGAACCGACAGAGCCGGACAGAGCTGGAGAACAGCCTGCTGAAGGAAGCCTTAGCTTTGTCGAGCGAGAGCTGCGAGGAATTGATGAAGCAGTCAAATCAAGGACAAGCAAGGGCAGAGCAGAACAGGCAGAGAGACGCCGAACTGAGCAGGCAGCTCATCAGCGAGCTGAAGAAGAACGTAGAGCAGTTAGAGAACGGCAACGAACTGCTTCAGAACGCCATATCAGCCGAAATTGGGAGCCTGAGAGATGAGGTTAGAGAAAGTACCGTCCAAGAGGTTAGAAAGGCATTACAGGCGAATATAGAGGCTGTACAAAGGGCAACAAAAGCCCTTGAGAAGCAGTCTGATACACTTACAAGCGTAATGAAGCAGAAAGTCCGGGAACTGGAGGAAAGCAAAAACAGCTTTTTTAGGTATGAGGGTTTGAAGCTGTACCTGTTTTGGGGCGGTATGGTCTGCAATATCTTAGTGTTTCTTATGCTGTTGTATGGTATGATTGGTAAGTAAAAAGAAAACGACAAATCGGAATTTTAAAAAGGAGTGTGATGACCATGATTTTTGATTTTGAGCCTTGGCAATTAGATATTGATATTGACTTAACTAAACAATTATATAGAAGTTGTAAAGGAGACTTTGTATGGGTAGAAAAGAAATAACAACAAAAGAAGATTTAATGAAAGTAATAGAATTATTCGAAAATACTGGAATTACATACTGGTTGGATGGCGGATGGGGTGTAGATATTTTAGCTGGTAAACAAACAAGAATTCATAGAGATATAGATATAAATTTTGATGCTCAACATACGGAAAAATTGTTAAATGTGCTTTTGAATCTGGGCTATAAAATTGATACAGACTGGAAACCGGTTAGAATAGAGTTATATAGTGATGAACTTGGTTACTTAGACATTCACCCGTTCGTTTTAAATGAGGACGGAACTTCAAAACAAGCTGATTTAGAGGGTGGATGGTATGAGTTTGAAAAAGATTACTTTGGTAGTGTTTTTTTTGAAGGCAAAACAATTCCTTGTATATCTTTAAAAGGCCAAAAAGTTTTCCATTCAGGTTATGAATTAAGAGATAAAGATAAGCATGATATTTCAATTCTTGAAAGTTTATCAAAATAACATTGCTGTAATTTCTAAGATAAATTTCAGTTTGTCGGTACGAAGAAAAAGGTAAAATACTTCATTGATAAGATTAGCGGTCAAGGCGAGAGGGAGTGAGGTGTAGATATTGAC
>NZ_QTUL01000036.1:0-1464 GCF_003435675.1 Blautia sp. AM23-13AC
GTCCTGCCAGTCCACTCCGTACCCTCTTTCATTCATCAGCCGGATAAAGGTTTCCCGGCTGGTCGCTATTTCCTTACAGTCCAGGACTGCCAGGGCAATGTCCTGCACATAGCTTTTGACCTTTCCCTGCTCTGCCTGTTTCAAAAGCTGGTAGGTGTCTTTACTCCATGCCACTGTTTCCTCTCGTTCCGCTCCTTCAAAGGTCTTTCCCTTTTCCGGGACGTGCAGCCCCTGCTCTTGGCTCTGTGCGTTGCACCGCTCCTTCAGCTCCCGAAGGTCGGCACTGCTCCACTGGAGCTTGTGCCCGTCCTCAAAATTGACGGAATTGACGATAAAGTGCGTATGGATATGGTCTTTGTCCTTATGGGTAGCCACAAGCACCTCAAACCCTTTCCATGCCGGCGTATTCTCTGCAAGCTGTAAGGCGTTCCTGTGTGCCTGCTCCGGCGTGATTTTCTCGTCCTTATGGTAGCTCTGGACAAAATGCTTGTATGTCCTTCCCCCGGTTTTCTCCCATAGTTCCTTGGTAGCCTGCATTTCCTCCTTTGCTGTCTCTGCTTCACAATGCAAACCGCTGACAAGCTTCTCCTCTGTCTTTTCTTCTTTCGTCACATAATCAATCGCCTGTCCTATGCCTGCCTTTGAAGATACCGCCTTAATAACTGCCATACTTGCTTCAGCTCCTCCCCTTGTTCCCGCACCTCGGCTTCACTTGGCAGCACTCCGCCCTCATTACACCTCTTTGCTATCTGGTTGAGGTTGTTCCCGATCCGCTTCAGCTCCGGGATAAGTTCTTTGATACCGTCCGTATTCACGATCTGCTTCTCCAGCACACAGGAAAGGATATACTCCTGCTGGTTCTTCCCGCTCTGGAAAACCTTCTCCTGCAACTGCTGGTATTCTTCCTCGTTTACCCGGAAAGATAGCTGTTTCGGTCTTGTCTTGTTCATGGCTGCTTTCCCTCCAGTTCCCGGACAATGTTCTCTTTTCCCCGGATAACCTGCACATCGGCAAGGACTTTCGGGGTGTCCGTTGCAAGTCCTACCATTTTCCCGACACATAACTTAATACAGTACACGCTTTCCATGAGGTCTGCTTCGTCTGAAAAAGACGTTTCATAGTCGGCACTTCCGTCGGCATAGCTCTTTTTGATAATGGCGTGGTATCTGCCAATCTGAAACGCTCCTACTTTCATACCCTTTTCCCCCCTAATTCTCTTTCGTGCAAATCATCTGCGTATTCAAAACCATATTCCTGTGCGGCTATCTGCTCCAGCCTTGCCATGGTCTTTCTTGCCTCCCACTGTGCTTCTTCACTACGGGCTGTCTGAAAATCCAGCACTGCCAGATGATACTGATTTTCGATATACTTCTTGTCCATGATGACCTCACTTTCCCGATGGTAACACCACCGCATGACGAGCCTTCCGGCTCTGATTTAAGGGGGATTGAAGGGGGGCTTGCC
>NZ_QTUL01000038.1:0-1112 GCF_003435675.1 Blautia sp. AM23-13AC
ATTTTTGTATTTCCGCCAATCCTTCAGATATGGACTTTCGTCATAATGACGGTGGATAATACATCTGGAAAGCCGTTGTTTTACAGCTTTTCAGATGTATTATCCACAACAGTTTTTCTATCCACACGATAACAAATGGAATGAGAAAAGACTGTTTGTGGATAACCTTTTTCATCCGGTTGATACACATCATTTTTACAGTTTTGGTACTTTTTTATTTTCGGCATTTTGCACAGGCTACATAATGCGGGGTGTCTCTTTCAGCTCAGAGATCGGATGGCGTGCAACGATCTCCAGTCCCTGCATCAGCATACGGTACTGGTCGTCTGTGATCGCCATTGCCTCATCTGCCGAACGGGGCCACCGGAATGCACCATTATCGAGTCTCTTGTACATAAGGAGAAAACCATCGCCTTCCCAGAGCAGTGCTTTGATCCGGTCACATCTTCTTCCACAGAAAAGAAACAGTGTATTTTTGTCGTAAGGATCAAGCTTAAACTGAAAGCGTACGATCGTTGCCAGTCCATCGATCCCACGACGGAGATCCGTAAATCCCATCGCCAGATACACCTTTTTAAATCCGGAAGCATCTGCATCATTCAGCATGGGTAAAAGCCTTTATGAGATGGCAGAGCATTTCCGGTGAAGTACCGGAAAATATCTCAGCTGACAGTCCCCTGGTATTTTTAATACGGATCATTGGCAGAGTTCCTGCCGAAATGCATGTACCGGATTCTTTTGGAGTATCTGTTTTCTTTGGATCTGGTGCAGGTGCGGGCAGTTCCACAAAAGCAGTGGTTTCTGTGTCCTGCATCTGATCCAGGCATATCTGCCTGACACGCCGGAGACGGTAATAATAGTTGGCTTTTGTAAGATTATTTTGGGTACACCAGGTTTCAACATCCATCCCTTTGGGACGGTTCTGACAATTCCGGATCTGTTCTGCCCATTGTCTGATCCTCACCTGCTGAGCTACAAGGCTGGTTTGCGTAGCCATAAGATTCCTCCTCTGAATCATAGTCAGTTAAAAAAGTTAAGTACTAAACTTTTTTGACTATGTTATTTTGTTGAGTATGATTATGGCATAACTTGAAGTGAATAAAAAGGTACTC
>NZ_QTUL01000039.1:0-849 GCF_003435675.1 Blautia sp. AM23-13AC
CTTAACCTTGCCAGTAAACGTAACTCGCCGGACCGTTCTACAAAAAGTACGCGGTTGTGCACATAAGGCACTTCCACAGCTTGTAAACACAGGGTTTCAGGTTCTCTTTCACTCCCCTCCCGGGGTCCTTTTCACCTTTCCTTCACAGTACTATGCGCTATCGGTCACTGAGGAGTATTTAGCCTTGGAGGGTGGTCCCTCCTGCTTCCCACAAGGTTTCCCGTGTCTCGTGGTACTCTGGATCCTGCCAGCCTCTCATCAATTTCGCCTACGGGATTTTCACCCTCTCTGATCAGATTTCCCAAAACTGTTCGGCTATTGATTCGAGTACCTTATGCAGTCCACAACCCCGCGGTGCACGCACCACGGTTTGGGCTCTTTCCATTTCGCTCGCCGCTACTTTGGAAATCGAGGTTTCTTTCTTCTCCTCGGGGTACTTAGATGTTTCAGTTCCCCCGGTTCCCTTCCATACGTTATGGATTGGCGTATGGATACTTGAGGTTTGCTCAAGTGGGTTTCCCCATTCGGATATCTCCGGATCAATGGATATTTGCTCCTCCCCGAAGCTTTTCGCAGCTTATCACGTCCTTCATCGGCTCTCAGTGCCAAGGCATCCACCCTGCGCTCTTAATGCTTGACCTGTATTCTTGGTCCGCTGCCATCATAGCGTTGATGACAGGCTTTTGTGTTCTCTGCTTTAAAAGCAATTGATTCAATAATCTTTCGATTATCTCTCTGGTTTGATAACATCACATGCTCTCACACATGATGCCTCGGATGTCTTTTCCTATCTCTAACGTTTTAACGTTTTCAATATAGATTGTATATGCGGTTTTCAAGGTACATCTT
>NZ_QTUL01000004.1:0-269855 GCF_003435675.1 Blautia sp. AM23-13AC
AGAGACTTCCCAACCGCTTGATTAAGAAGTCTTTTAGAGCATACAACACCGGCGGCCAGCTTATATTTCTTATACTGGCGCACCGCAAAGTGGTTTGGCTTCTCGGCTTCCAGTGCATCAAACATCAGGTCTACGGGGTTTTTGAACTCCTCGTCATCCTCACGGACTTCCATGGCGTTGATGAACTCAATGAGGGTGGAGAAGTTTTGTTCCTCCACCGGAGCCTCATAATGGATATAGCCAATAAGCGCGCAGTACAACAAGGTTTCTGCTTTTACCCAGAAATCGTCTCCGGCCTTGCCTTCGCCTTTGGTATTGGCGATCAGCGTTGTTACCAGCTTCAAGATGTCCTTTTCGCTATGGATATAGGCGAAAGGGTTATAGTGCATGGACTTCTTGAAGTTGATGGTATTTAGGACCTTGATTCGGTACGGCTCATAAATGACCTTGCCGTGCTTATCCTTCATAGGCTTTCCGTCTTTCCCCAGCTTGGGTACGCCCCTTTGGAGCATTTTTCCGCACTCCACCAAAATGGTTCCCTTCGGGTCTGTGACCACATAGGAACTGTGCATCTGCATCAGATTCGGTTTGAGCCAGAAGCGGGTCTTACCGGAACCGGAGCCGCCGATCACCAGCACATTTTTGTTTCTGGCGGTCTTTGGGTCCTTGGGGCGGCTGTTCATTGTCAGGCTCTCCGTTTTCGTCAGAATCACATTGTTCTGAAATACAGGATCAACGTAAGGTGCAATATCCTCACGGGTTCCCCATCGGGCCGAACCATATTCCAAACCATGTCGATATTTCTTGGCGTTTTTACTTTTGAGGTACACCGCCAGACGCAGACCAGCACCGCAACACAGCCCCACCAGCAGATCCAACGGGTGAAGGCTGGGCCACCAGCTGGCCAGCGCCACCGGCAGCGTGGAGAAGAACGAGAGCATTTTTGCCGAAGCGTCCGCACCCACGGCCATCCGCCACGCTTTACCGAAGTTGGTGGAGAAAAACCCCATCAGGATATACGGCAGATTCAGCAAAATGAGCTTTTTGATGTTCAGCTGCTTTTTCATCGTTCCAGCTCCTTCCGCTTGTTCCGGTCCACGACGGCGTGTTTTACCAGTTCTTTGAACTGGCTCAGCTTTGCCAGCACGGACGGGCGCTCGGATTTCTCCGCCTTTCTGACCTTTTTCCCGGTGTACTCGGTAAAAGCAGCGGTCAGGGCATCCGCGTCCCGACCCTTGAAAAAGATCAGGTACTTGGGTGGGGAGCTGCTGCGGTCCTTCTTCACCGCATAGTCCACACCGTATTTCCGGGCGATCTTCTCAAACTCCTTGATGGAGGGGTCGGTGATCTCGATGTTGGAAACGCCCTGATTCTGGCCGATCAGCTGCTTCACCGTCTGCTTGCCGTGGGGAATCACGGGGGTATCCCGGTTTTTCTGCTTTTGCAGCTTCTTTTCCTTGCGGTGGGCAAGGTACTTGGTGATGGCGGCTTTCATCAACCGCCCGGTAAACTTTGTTCCGCTGACTACCAGCGTCAAAGTCCTGTTTTCCACTTCCTCCTGCATAGGTCATCGCCTCCTTTCTACGGATTTTGCAGGGGTGGCGCTTGATACTAAGGCGGGACCACCAGCCGCCGCAGCAGGTATTTCAGCATGGCAGGCTCCTTTCAGCGCAGCTGGTCGGAGCGTTCATAGTACAGATGGCCCTGGCGCACTTTGGCATGGCTGAGAATCTTGATGTGGCCCTTTTCCTGGTTCTCCAGGCTTTTCTGGTATCCGGCCTCCGTCAGAAACAGGCGGGTTCGTTCACCTTTCCAGCCCACCGGGGAATCGTCGGTCAGCACATCGAAGATAATCATGTGCCGGGTGTCCTCGGCAAACCGCTCCAAATCCATGTACTCATGGCCGTGGTAGTTCTGCGCCCCGGCTTTGAGGCGCATTTCCTCCATCAGCTGGCCCACGGTCTTACGCTCAGGCATGGCGTGCGCCTCCTTTCCCGCGTCCCTGGCCCTTCACGGCCAGGATACCGTCCAAGGTGGTGGCGGTGATCCGCAGGCGCTCGGCGGTGGCAATGTCATTCTTCACGGTCTCGTCGATGCCGTGGCCGCAGACCACCAGCACATGGGACCGGCGCAGGTAGTCCCGCGCCATATCCAGCCCGTCCTTGTGTTCCTGGGGAATCTCGTCTTTGAGGAAGGTAGGCAGGAACAGCACCGGGCAGATGGGCGAATACCCGGCATCGTACACCTGACGGCAGTAGGCCGCAGCGTTCTCGGCGTTCTCATACTGGCTGTTGCTCCAGGGAGCCGTAATGTAGGCAAGAGGTCGTTTCATGGCAAAATCCTTTCTCCCGGTGTTTTCGGGCAGCAGAAAAGCGGCTGTTTACCAGCCGCCTGCGTACATATCGTGGTTGACTTGTGCGGTGTAGTGGTTGCTGATCGTGGTCGGCGCATTAAACAGCACCGCAAGCAGATACTGCTTCATGTTGCGGATTTCGGTGGTATTGTTCCGCAGGCATTCCATGACAAACTCGATGTGGGAGCAATCCAGCTTCAAAAAACGGGAGCGGACCACCTCATGGGGGAAGTCGCTGCCAGCGATCCGGGTGGTTTTCCGCTTGGCGCAGACGGTCTCCACCATCAGCTCCACAATCTCGTCCAGGTCCTCCCGATAGGTGGTAAACTCCCGGCACAGGTGGTCATACTCGATGTTCTCCAGAATCAAATCCCGATAACTTTCCATCTCTGAGACAGACATCGCATCCCTTCCTTTCCGTTCCGGCAGCTGTGCTGCCGCTGGCTCCCGGAAGGGAATAGAATCGGTACTTGATCCATAAGTAATTGTTTTTTCTGTATTTGATTTCTCTATATTTAATTCTGCGGGCTTTTCCGTATCCGGTTTTACCATATCCGGGTTTTCCGTATCTGGTGAAGCCGTATCCGGCTGGGGCGTATCCGGGTTCTTCGGCTGTGGTTGCTCGTAGATAACATACTCGGTATCGCTGATCCGACCCTGCCGGTCTCGCAGCTGATGGCGGACAATGTACCCGGCAGTTTCCAGCTCCCGCAGCGCGCCGCCGATAGCGTCCACGCCCTCTTTGCAGATGGCGGCAAGCCCTCTGGTGGTATAGTTCCAGTCCTCCGGTAAGGACAGCATCATGGAAAGCAGCCCCTTGGCTTTCAGGGACAGTTTCCCGTTGCGTAAATGGTGATTGCTCATCACGGTATAATCTCTGGTTCGTTCAATGCGAAATACGGCCATTGACCTCACTCCTTCCAAATTTCTCAGGGTATGAAAAAAGCCACAATCCTGTAAAAAGAATTGTGGCAGTCAGCTGTTTTGTTCACTTTTTCTGCGCCGGTAGGGGCGCTTGGGAATGGGCGGTCTGTCCAACAGGTCATTTCCCTGAGAGAATGGCAGAGTTTGCAGAACACGGTCAATCTCTATAAATTCCATACCATGCTGGGAATGGCAATCCTCCCGGATTGCTTCCCGGATTTCCTTTACAGTACACATTTCAATCCTTTCCTTTCGCAGTAATGATTTGTTTATGAGTGGCGGCGGTGTTTTCCCGGTTTGAAATCGAGGATATGTCCCTCAATCACACGAGCGTAACGCTTGATCTTGATCTCCCGACGCTGCTGGCTTTGCAGGGCGGCCTGATACCCGTCCTCGGTCAAAAACAGCCGCATTTCCTCTCCGGGACTGCCGTAAGCTGTGCTGGGACGCAGGACGGAAAACTCAATCATCCAGCGTGTGTCATCCCAAAACCTCTCTACGGCGAGAATGTTGTGTCCTTTCAGCTCACGGGCTGAAATATCCCTCATAGGCAGCTCCTTTCATCGTTCCTGATCTCTCTGGCGTTTTTTCTGCCACTGTTCCAGCAGCTTGATAATAGTTTCCTGCATCCGCTGGGGCGTATAGCTTTTAGGGAAATACCTCCGCAAGGTGTCAGAGGTAAATGTCACTCGGTCCAGATCGCTTTTCTTTTCCTCACCCATGATGACACGCATCATATCGAGGGTCAGATGCCCCTCCTGACTGTATTTCTTGAGCCGCTGGGCTTGAGAAAGAGAAGGGGTAGCTTGTTCGCTGTCCATCGCGTCCAGCAGGTCTACCTGTTCTTCCTTTTTGAGAAAGGACAGCTCATAGGCAGGGTTCAGGGCAATCTTCTTTTCATCCACCATATCCATCAATTCAGGAATCAATTCTGTCAGACGGATATAGCGCTGAATTTGATTTCGACTTTGCCCCACCTGTTCAGCAAGCAACTGGTCTGATCGCTTTTGTGTCCCAACTTGGGACACATTTTCTTTACTCGGTCTGCCAGCCTGTCTTTTCATGGCATCCAGCTTCATCTTGTAGGCAAAGGCTCTTTCACTTGGGAGCAAGCTTTCTCGCTGCAAGTTGCTGTCAACCATAATGATCGTGGCGGCATCATCATCCAAATCCCGAACAATGACCGGCATAGTCTCCTTTTCTGCCAGCTCACTGGCTCTGTGCCGCCTGTGTCCGGCTACCAGCTCATAACCGCCCTCCGGGTCCGGTCGAGCAATCGCCGGAACCAGAACGCCATACTGCTTGATACTGTCAGCGGTCTCCATCATGGCTTCGTCATCCTTGACTTTGAATGGGTGGTTCTTAAAGGGATGCAGTTCAGACAGCGGAATCTCCTGAATCTTTTCCAGCTTTGCATCCTGACGGCCTTCTTCGGTGGAGAACAGATCATCTACCGAGGCCAGCTCTATTTTTTTCGCGCTGCTTTTCAAGTTTCAACACCTCCTTCGTCAGATTTCGATACCCCTCTGCCACCTTGCCGCCAGGGTCATGGGCAAAAATACTTTTTCCCTCGGCGCTGATTTCTTTTGCCCGGACAGAATGGGGAATCTCTGTGCCGAATACTTTGATCTTGCTGCCATAGGTCTCACGCAGGAGCGCGGAGATCTCTTTGGCAAAGTTGGTTCGGCTGTCCACCATCGTCAGCAGGATACCGTCTATCTGGAGCTTGGGGTTGATCTGCCGCTTTACCTTGTTTACCGTGGAGAGCAGCTGTTCCAACCCTTTGGCGGGCAGATACTCCGCCTGAACGGGAATGATGATCCTGTTCGCAGCGGCCAGCGCATTGACCGTGAGCATCCCCAGGGAGGGCTGACAGTCGATGAGAATATGGGAGTATTGCCCCTTCAGCGTGTCCAGATATTGCCGCAAGATAGTCTCACGGCTCATGGCATTTACCAGGGATACCTCCATACCGGATAACTGGATGTCCGCAGGCATCAGGTCAATGCCTTCCGCATGATGCAAAATACCTTCTCCAGTGCGTATAGGCTGATCCATCAGAATTTTGCCCATTGCATCGGACAATGTAAATGGCAACTTGTCCGGTTGCGGATTTCCCAGGCTGATTGTCAGGCTCCCTTGTGGGTCCCCGTCGATCAGAAGGACTTTCTTTCCGGCCTGCGCCAGCCCGATTCCCAAGTTGGCACAGGTCGTTGTCTTGCCAACGCCGCCTTTCTGGTTGGCAATGGCGATGATTTGCGTGTTCATTGACTTCACCTCATTTCTAATTATTGCTGTTGCTTCTGGAAATAGAAAAAGCCGCCACTTCAAAATTAACAGTGAAGTGACGGCTCTTTCTATCGCCGGAATACGAGTTCCTGAAATGAAAAAAGCACCCAGCATTTATACTGTGTGCTACATCAAATTCATATTCAATTATTCAAATTAGCTCAAACTATGCCAAACTGCCACAGCCAAAAAACGAGAGAAAGGAGGGCTGAAAAGCACCCCAAAAATCGGCTCTCGGTTAACCACTTTGGGAACCACTTCCCCCTCTTTTCGCCCTCTTTTTGGCCAGTTAACCACTTGCGGACCACTAAAAATTGGATGAAATCGGCTCTCGTTTTGCCAAATTTGGTCAAACCATATCAGCCCGTTTAGATATAGCAAAAGCCCGGAAAACCTTGATTTTCCGGGCTTTTTGAACCATTTTGATATAGTCTGAGCAGTCGATTATCGCTTGCTGAACTGCGGTGCGCGACGAGCTGCTTTGAGACCGTACTTCTTACGCTCTTTCATTCTAGGATCACGAGTCAGGAATCCTGCTTTTTTCAGAACTGGTCTGTAGTCGTTATCTACAGTCAGAAGGGCACGTGCAACACCGTGACGGATTGCTCCTGCCTGTCCTGTGTATCCGCCGCCGTGAACGTTTACGATCACGTCGAATTTATCGGATGTCTCTGTAGCTGCCAGAGGCTGACGAACGATAACTTTCAGGGTCTCCAGACCAAAATACTCATCGATGTCTCTTTTATTGATGGTAACTTTACCAGTTCCCGGTACAAGATATACTCTTGCGATAGATTTTTTTCTTCTTCCGGTTCCGTAATATTTTGCGCTAGCCAATGTTCTTTACCTCCCTATTAAAATGTTAATACTTCTGGTTTCTGAGCTGCATGAGCGTGCTCTGCACCAGCGTATACGTGAAGTTTTGTGAACATCTGTCTTCCAAGAGGTCCTTTTGGAAGCATGCCTTTCACTGCAAGTTCAACAACCTTCTCCGGTTTCTTAGCCATCATCTCACGAAGAGTAGCTTCTTTCATTCCGCCTACATAATCGGAGTGGCTGTAATAGATCTTCTGATCCAGTTTTTTACCGGTTACTGCTACTTTATCAGCGTTGATTACGATTACGTAATCACCAGTATCTACGTGCGGAGTGTACTCCGGTTTGTTTTTTCCACGTAATACTTTTGCTACTTCAGATGCCAGACGTCCTAATGTACATCCTTCTGCATCAACAACATACCATTTTCTTTCAATCTTATCTGGATTTGCCATAAAGGTGTTCATGGATATAACCTCCTGTGAAAAATTCAATTTACTGTTTCATGTATATAGGAAACCGCCTTACCGGGGCTTATGGCATCGGCGTTTTCAAACTACGTCACACATTTAGTAATTATATTATACGGATTTTGGAATGTCAACTGTTTTTTACCCATATTTTGCATTTTTTCGTAAACTGCGAGTCCCATTTTGCGGGAAATACAGACCACTTATGTCTTTACTCGAAATCCCATTCGGGATACCGAATCTGTACCAGTGTCAGACCCTCCGGCCTTGCCGTTGCTCCCGCCATTTTTCGATCCTTCGCCGCAAGGATTTCTTTTACTTTTTCCGGCGGATAATCGCCCTTTCCCACCTCAAGCAGTGTTCCGGTGATAATCCGTACCATATTGTAGAGAAAACCGTTTCCGGTGATCCGGAAGCGGATCAGATCGTCTTCTTTTTCCAAACTCGTTTCATAGATGGTACGGACCGTGTCGGTCACCTCCGGTTTTGCTGTTGCAAAGCTTTTAAAATCATGCATGCCAACCAGATACGATGCTGCCTGCCGCATCGCATCCACATCCAGCGGGCCGTACCAGAAATAGGAATTCAGTCTCCGCGTCGGATCTGCAAAGGTGCGGTTCAAAATCCGATATTCATACGTTTTAACTGTTGCGGTAAAACGCGGGTGAAAGTCCGGCGGCACTTCGGATGATCCCTGAATACGGATATCTGCCGGAAGCCGTGTGTTGAGTGCAAATGCGATACGGTCCGCCGGCATTCTCGCATCCGTATCAAATACCGCAACATTGCCGAGAGCATGTACCCCGGCGTCGGTCCGGCTTGCGCCGATGCAGGCCGTTTTCTTCGCAAAAAGATCGGAAAGAGCCTGATTTAATACTTCCTGTACTGTAATGCCGTTTGGCTGCACCTGCCATCCACAGTAATTTGTGCCGTCATACGCTACAATCAGCTTAATTCTGCGCATTCTTCTCCTCCGTTTTCGTCAAAGTCAGAGTCCGCACACGCGAAGGCCGATACTGCACACAAGGTATGCCATAAGACCGCCATACGCTGCATAATCGCGCGTCTGATACCGAAGCGGTTTCATCTGTGTTCTTCCCTCTCCTCCGTGGTAGCAGCGTGCTTCCATCGCCAGCGCCAGATCATTTGCACGGCGGAATGCTGAAATAAACAGCGGCACCAGAAGCGGCACCATGTTCTTTACTCTCTGGATAATATTTCCGCTCTCAAAATCCGCGCCGCGCGCCATCTGCGCTTTCATAATCTTGTCTGTCTCTTCCAGAAGAATCGGGATAAAACGGAGCGCGATTGACATCATCATGGAAATCTCATGCACCGGCACATGGATTTTTTTCAATGGTCCGAGCAGGCTTTCGAGTGCATCCGTCAGCTGGTTCGGTGTTGTCGTCAGCGTCATCAGCGAAGAGCCGATCATCAGGAAAATCAGACGCACCGACATACGGCATGCCATAGCCACACCCTCACGGGTGATCGTAATTTTCCAGATACGGACGAGCACCTCACCCGGCGTAAATAAGATGTTAAACACCATCGTAATCGCAAGCAGCACAAAAATTGATTTCAGACCCTTCGTGATAAATTTGAACGGTACCTTCGACAGTTTAATCATCACCGCAAGGAATACGGTTCCAAGCAGATAGCCCCAGTTGCGGAACAAAAAGAGGGAAATGACATAAACGATCGTTCCTACAAATTTCACACGCGGGTCAAGCCGGTGCAGAATAGAATCTGCCGGGTAATACTGTCCCAGAGTAATATCTCTTAACATACTTCTGCTCCTTTTTTCCCGTTTTTCTTCTGACTTTCCAGTGCCGCAAGAATCGTATCGCGCGCCTCCTCAACCGTCGTCGCCGTTACGTCCACGTCCATGCCGTGTTCCTTTAGCGCATGCATAATATACGTCATCTGCGGCGCCGCAAGACCGATTTTCTCGAGTTCTTTATAGTGGGCAAAGACTTTCTTCGGAGTATCGTCAAACGCCACATGACCGTGGTTCATGACAATAATCCGCTCTACGTATTTTGCAATATCCTCCATGCTGTGCGATACGAGCACAACCGAAATGCCGCGCGTCTTATGCAGCAATGCAAGCTGATCGAGGATTTCATCGCGTCCCTTCGGATCAAGGCCTGCAGTCGGCTCGTCAAGCACCAGAAAATCCGGGTTCATGGCAAGCACACCGGCAATCGCAACACGACGTTTCTGACCTCCGGAGAGTTCAAACGGCGATTTTTCATACATTTCCTTTGGAAATCCGACATGATCCAGTGCCTCTTCCGCCCGTTTTCTGCATTCCTCCGGTGAAAGTCCCTGGTTTTTCGGACCGAAGCAGACATCTGTGATCACATCCGTCTCAAAAAGCTGATGCTCCGGGTACTGAAAAACCAGTCCCACATGGCTTCGAAGCTCTCTTAGCGGATATCCTTCTTTCCAGATATCCTCTCCGTTATACAGCACCCGTCCCAATGTCGGGCGGATCAGACCGTTCAAATGCTGCACAAGCGTCGATTTTCCGCTTCCCGTATGGCCGATAATCCCAACAAACTGGCCATTCGGAATTTCAAGATTGATATGCTCCAGGGCGTGCATTTCATATGCCGTTCCCGGGCTGTATGTGTACGTTACATCTTCAAGTTTCAATGACATAATGCATTCACCAGTTCTTCAATGGTCAAAATTCCCTCCGGGAGATCTACACCATTTTTTCTCAATTCATAAGCCAACAGTGTCACTTGGGGTACATCAAGACGGAGTTCTTTTAATTTCTCCACTTCGAAAAAAATCTCCCTTGGTGTCCCCTGCATTACCAGCTTACCGTTGTCCATAACGAACACACGGTCCGCAAAAACAACCTCTTCCATGTAATGCGTAATCAGAATAACCGTAACGCCCTTTTCTTCATTCAGCTTACGCACAGCGCGAAGAACCTCTTTTCGTCCGTTCGGATCCAGCATCGCGGTTGGTTCATCAAGAACAATACATTCCGGCTGCATAGCCATTACTCCTGCAATTGCAACCCTCTGTTTCTGACCTCCCGAGAGCTTATTCGGAGAGTGGGCCCGGTAGGAAATCATCCCGGTCGCCGTAAGGCTCTCCTCCACCCGTTTCCAGATTTCATCGGTCGGGACACCCAGATTTTCCGGTCCAAAGCCGACATCCTCTTCCACCACATTTCCGATGATCTGGTTATCCGGGTTCTGGAATACCATACCGGCTTTCTGGCGGATCTTCCAGACATCCTCCTCATCTGTCGTCTTCATATCATCCACCCACATGGTGCCTTCTGTAGGCACCAGCAGAGCGTTGATATGTTTCGCAAGCGTTGATTTTCCGCTTCCGTTATGCCCGAGCACCGCGATAAACTGACCTTTCTGGATTTCCAGACTGACGTCCTCGATCGCTTTTGTTACTTCCGGCTCCTGTCCTTCCTCCTCGTAACGGAGGTATTCATACCCAAGGCCTGCAGCACGTATCATACCCATGACATTATTCCCCGCTTTCTTCTGCATCCGAGCGGATTTCATCAATCAGATTCCAGATCTCCTCGCGTCCCTGTTTTGTCTCTGCAGAAAACGGAATCACAATCGTATCTTTCTCAACCTCCAGCGTCTCGCGGATCAGCTTGATCTGCTTCTGAAGCTGGCTGCGCTTGATCTTGTCCAGCTTCGTCGCAATGATGATCGGCTGATAGCCGTTTCGAAGAATCCAGTTGTACATGATGCGATCGTTGTTGGACGGTGCATGACGGATATCAATCAGAAGAAATACTGCGTGCAGCATTTTTGACTGATGCAGATAATCCTCGATCAGCTTGCCCCATTTTGCTTTAACCTCCTCGGAGGCTCTCGCAAAACCGTATCCCGGCAAATCCACCAGATACATTTCCTCATTGATGTGGTAGTAGTTGATCGTCTGTGTTTTTCCCGGCTGCGCACTGGTACGCGCCAGTGATTTCCGATTCATCAGGGCATTGATGAGAGAAGATTTTCCAACATTGGATTTTCCCGCAAATGCCACTTCCACCTGACCGGTATCCGGCAGTTTACTGGTGATTCCGCAGACATGCTGCAGCTCTACCTGTTTAATTACCATACTTTTCTTCTCCTGTTTTTTGCATCTTCTGGCCTTACTTCTTTTCCACAAGTGCCAGTTTTAATACCTGTTCCATGCTGCCGACAAATTCGATCTGCAGTCCGTCTGTGATCTCCGCATCCAGTTCTCTTACATCCGGCTCATTTTTCTCCGGAACGAGAACCATATGGATACCGGCTTTCTTTGCCGCCAGCAGCTTCTCTTTTAAGCCGCCGATCGGAAGCACACGGCCGCGGAGCGTAATCTCTCCGGTCATCGCAACGTCTGCTTTTACCGGAACCTTTGTGATCGCGGAAACCATCGCCGTCGCCATCGTAATACCGGCAGACGGGCCATCTTTTGGAACGGCTCCCTCCGGAATATGAATGTGGATGTCGTGTTTCTCGAAAAATTCTTTCGGAATCTTATACTGCTCTGCCACGGAACGAATAAAGCTGATGCCCGCCTGCGCAGACTCCTTCATCACATCGCCGAGCTGGCCGGTCAGCAGAAACTCTCCTTTTCCCGGCATCACATTGACCTCGATCTGCAGCGTATCGCCGCCGACTGCCGTCCAGGCAAGACCGCGCACAATACCAATCTCCGGTTTTTCGTTGGCCGGCTGGAACTCATACCTCTCTTTTCCGAGGAACTCTTCCAGGTTTTCTTTCGTCACAACAACCTCTTTTACCTGTTCCTCGAGAATCTTTCTCGCACTCTTTCTGCAGATTCTGCCGATCTGGCGCTCCAGGGAGCGGACACCGGCCTCTCTGGTGTAGCCGCTGATCACTTCCATCAGCGCCTCATCCTCGATCACAAGCTGTGCTTCTTTCAGACCGTTCGCCTTCTTCTGCTTCGGAACGAGATGTTCTTTTGCGATATGGAACTTCTCGTTTTCCGTATAGCTTGAAATTTCAATCACTTCCATACGGTCCAGCAACGGACGCGGAATGTTCTGAATATCATTTGCGGTTGCAATAAAGAGCACCTCCGAAAGGTCGATCGGAAGCTCTACGTAATGATCGGCAAATTTATTATTCTGCTCGGAATCGAGGACCTCAAGAAGTGCGGAAGAGGTATCTCCCTTGTAATCTGCACTTACTTTGTCGATCTCGTCGAGCAGCATCAACGGATTTTTCACCTTCGCCTGATGGAGTCCCGCCGCAATGCGTCCCGGCATCGCGCCGATGTAGGTTCTTCTGTGGCCGCGGATCTCCGCCTCATCCCGCACACCGCCGAGACAGATGCGGACGTATTTTTTATTCAGGGCTCGCGCCACGCTTCTCGCAATCGAGGTCTTACCGGTTCCCGGAGGGCCTGCCAGGCAGAGAATCGGGCTCTCGCCTTTCTTCGTCAGGGTGCGTACGGCCAGGAATTCGAGGATTCTCTCTTTTACTTTCGAAAGACCGTAGTGATCTTCCTCCAGAATCTCGCGTGCTCTTGCCAGATCTTGATTGTCACGGGATGCCTTATCCCACGGAAGCCCCAGCAGTGTCTCGATATAGCCGCGAATCACGCCTGCCTCGGACGGATTGTTGGCCGAATTTTCCAGACGGTGAATCTCCTCGGAAATCCGCTCTTTTACCTCTTTGGAGGCTTTGAGCTTCTCAAGCTGCTTCTTATAATTTTCAATCTCGGTCCGGGAATTGTCCTCGCCGAGTTCCTCGCGGATGACTTTAAGCTGCTCGCGCAGAATATAATCACGCTGGTTCTTATCGATCCGCTCTTTGATTTTTCCCTGAATCTCCGAACGGATCTCCTGAATCTGAATCTCGTTGGCGATCATGACGCAGAGCGTATCATACCGCTCGGAAAGCTCCACAGCCTCCAGCAGTTTCTGGCGGTTTACGTAGTCGAGGGGCAGATTCATGCAGATCTGGTCCACCAGCTTTCCGACTTCTTCGGTTCCGAGGATCTGGCCTGCCAGTTCCTTGCTGACTTTCTGCGTCTGCTCGCAGTAGACGGCAAACAGCTCTTTTAAGTTGCGCAGCATTGCCTCCTGCTCGATATCGGAAAACTGCATTTCGTCCGAGCCGGTAAACAGCGCCACCTCGGCGCGGAGATACTCGCTCTCCTCTTCCTCGAAGTTCAGCAGTTCTGCGCGTCTTTCTGCTTCTACGAGAATCCGAAGAACATCCTTTGGCATTCTCACAACCTGTTTGATGACCGCAATTGTTCCAATTTTATACACATCAAGCAGACCCGGTACTTCCGTATCCGGGTCTTTCTGTGTAATCAGGAAAATTTTCTGGTCTCCCAGCATCGCCTCCTCGACCGCACGAACCGATTTAGGTCTGCTGATATCAAAATGTACAATCATATCCGGCAAAATCGTTGTTCCACGCAGCGCAATCGCCGGTAATACTTTTGTCACTTCTTCCATTTAAGTTTCCTCCTGCGTTTTTCAGGCGGTTTCCGGTCTTCCGGATCTTCTTCCCATATTCCGCCGTGGAACAGGGGCCGGTTCGCCGTGAATAATCTCCGGCTCCGCCTTCTTTTCTACAGCGTCCTTGGTGATGACGCATTCTTTTGTCGTATTGTCCGACGGGATCTCATACATCAGATCCATCATCGTATCTTCCATGATTGCGCGGAGACCTCTGGCGCCTGTTTTCCGCTCCAGGGATTTCTTTGCAATCGCTTCGAGTGCATCTTCTTTAAAGTCAAGCTGTACGCCGTCCAGCTCAAACAGCTTCTTGTACTGTTTGACCAGAGAATTCTTCGGCTCAACCAGAATCTTCATCAGGGCCGTCTCATCCAGAGAATTTAACGTAACGACAATCGGCACACGTCCGACAAACTCCGGAATCAGGCCGAACTTGGTCAGATCCTGCGGCATGACCTGACGGAGCAGATCTCCGACATTCTCATCTTTTGCATGGCCGATCGGATTGTTGAATCCGATGGATTTCGTATCCTGTCTCGTCTCGATGATCTTCTCGAGTCCTTCGAATGCACCGCCGCAGATAAAGAGGATATTCGTCGTATCAATCTGAATAAACTCCTGATGCGGATGCTTTCTTCCGCCCTGCGGCGGAACGGAAGCTACAGTTCCCTCCAGGATTTTCAGCAGTGCCTGCTGTACACCCTCGCCGGAAACATCTCGTGTGATCGAAGCGTTTTCGGATTTTCTTGTGATTTTATCGATCTCATCGATGTAGATGATGCCGTGCTCAGCGCGCTCGATATCATAGTCTGCTGCCTGAATGAGGCGGAGCAGAATGTTTTCTACGTCCTCGCCGACATAACCTGCCTCGGTGAGTGCCGTTGCGTCTGCAATTGCAAACGGAACGTTGATCAGTTTGGCCAGTGTCTGTGCCAGATACGTTTTTCCGGAACCGGTCGGTCCGAGCATCAGAATGTTGCTCTTCTGCAGTTCGATGTCGGAGGATGCACCGGAAAGCACTCGTTTGTAATGATTGTAAACAGCAACGGAGAGCACTTTTTTCGCCTCATCCTGTCCGATTACGTAGTCATCCAGAAATGCTTTGATTTCCTTTGGTTTGATCAGGTTGATCTCGTCGGTATCCTGCTCGCCGTACAGATCCTCAAATTCCTCCTGAATGATCTCCGAGCAGATTGCCACGCAGTCATCACAGATGTATGCCCCGTCCGGGCCTGCGATCAGCTTGCGTACCTGGTCTTCTGTCTTTCCGCAGAAAGAGCAGCGGATCTTGGTATCATTCCCTTTTATAGCCATCGTTTTCTTCCTTTCAACATATTACAACTAAACCTTATCGCCGGATAAGGCAAAAGGTGCCACAAAAGCCTCATTGCCGGAACTACGCTTTTGGACACCTTTCCTCTCTTATCGGTTCGTAATTACATTATCAATCAGACCGTATGCTTTTGCTTCCTCTGCGGACATATAGTTGTCACGCTCGGTATCGATCTCAATCTGTTCCAGCGGTTTTCCTGTATTTGCCGCCAGAATTTCATTTAATTTCCGTTTGGTTTTCAGAATCTGTTCTGCAACGATTTTGATCTCGGTTGCCTGACCCTGTGCACCGCCGGATGGCTGATGAATCATGATTTCAGAGTTTGGCAGAGCCATTCTCTTTCCTTTGGTACCGCCGGCAAGAAGGAATGCTCCCATGCTGGCAGCCATACCGATACAGATCGTGGATACATCACATTTGATGTACTGCATCGTATCATAGATAGCAAGTCCTGCGCTTACAGAACCTCCCGGGCTGTTGATATACATGTGGATATCTTTTCCCGGATCTTCAGACTCCAGGAACAGAAGCTGTGCAACGATCAGGTTTGCCGATACGTCAGTGACTTCCTCTCCCAGAAAAATAATACGGTCGTTCAGCAGTCTTGAATAAATATCGTAACTTCTCTCTCCCCTGCTTGTCTGCTCGATGACATAAGGTACAAAACTCATTCAATTGCCTCTCTTTCCGAGGTCTTACGCCTCTTTTGCGCTGTCGGCCATGAGAGTTACTGCTTCCTGAACAGCGAGATCTTTCTTCATCTGCTCTTTCTCATATTCGCCAACGAGCTCTTTGAATTTATCCAGCTCCATTTTGTACATTTCAGCCATTTTAGCCAGCTCTTCGTCCAGCTTCTCATCGCTGATCTGGATGTTCTCTGCTTCTGCAACTTTCTCAAGTACCAGTCTGCTCTCGATTCTCTTAACAGCCTGCGGTTTCATCTGCTCTTTTAAGGAATCAACGGTAGCGCCTGTAAACTGCATGTACTGCTCCATGGACAGACCCTGGGACTGGATTCTTCTTGCGAAATCGTCAACCATGTTCTCTACCTGCGTATCGATCATAGCTTCCGGAATCTCCATTGTTGCGTTCTCTACTGCTTTATCTACGACAGCGTTCTCTTTTTCTGTCTTAGCCTGCTCTTCTTTTTTCTTGGTCAGGTTGTCTTTGATTTCTTTTTTGTACTCATCCAGAGTATCGAACTCGGAAACGTCTTTTGCGAAGTCGTCATCAAGTGCCGGAAGCTCTTTTGCTTCGATTTTGTGGATGGTGCATTTGAATACTGCTGCTTTTCCAGCAAGCTCTTCTGCCTGATAATCCTCTGGGAAAGTAACGTTTACTTCCTTCTCCTCTTCCAGAGCTGCGCCAACGAGCTGCTCTTCGAATCCCGGAATGAAGGAATGGGAGCCAAGGGTCAGCGGATAATCTTTTCCAGCGCCGCCGTCGAACGGAACGCCGTCTACAGAACCTTCGAAGTCAAGTGTAACGGTATCTCCGTCTGCTGCCGGACGATCCTCTACATTGATGGTTCTTGCATTTTTCTCCTGCTCTTTTTTCAGCTCAGCTTCTACTTCTTCATCTGTAACGGTTGTGTCAGCTTTTGCTACTTCCAGACCTTTGTACTCGCCAAGGGTAACTTCCGGTTTTACTGCTACAGTTGCGGTAAAGATGAAAGCTTTGCCTTTTTCGATCTGCTCTACGTTGATCTCCGGACGGGATACGATGTCCAGTTTGCTCTCTTCTGCTGCTTTGGAATACTCTTCCGGAACAAGGCTGTTTACAGCATCCTCATAGAATACTGCCGGGCCATACATTTTTTCTACCATAGCTCTCGGAACTTTTCCTTTACGGAAGCCCGGAACGCTGATGTTCTTTTTCTGTTTCTGGTAAGCTTTCTCCAGTGCTTTCTCTAATTCTTCAGCCGGAACCTCAATGGTAAGTTTGGCCATATTCTTTTCTAAATTTTCGACCTGTACACTCATTTTATCAATTTCCTCCTTGATTTATCTGAAAAGCGGCAGAAAACCTGCACACCTCTCCATTCTACAGTCATTTATCGAGTATAGCATACTCTTTTCAAAAACGCCAGTGATTTTTTTATATTTCTGTGGTTTTTAGGCTTTTTTTTAGCAATGAAATACGATTTTTTCCGCCATTTCTTTTGCTTTGTCCTCTCCCTGCAGAACACGGATCAGCTCCAGTGCGAAGTCAGTGGCTGCTCCCATGCCGCGGCCGGTGGTCACATTTTTGTCGGTGACTGCCGGTACATCGAGTACGTTTGCGCCTGCCAGCTTTTCTTCAAATCCCGGGAAGCAGACAGCGTTTTTATCTTTTAAGATGCCCATCACACCAAGGATGCTCGGCGCTGCGCAGATGGCTGCCAGTTTCTTTCCCTGATCGTCATAGGAACGGATCAGCGCTGCGAGCGTCTCGTTTCCGGCCAGATTTAATGTACCCGGCATTCCGCCCGGAAGTACCAGCATGTCTCCGTCATCAAACTCTCCCTCTTCGATGGTTTCATCTGCAAGAATGGTGATTTTGTGGGATCCTGTTACTTCTTTTCTTCCCATAATAGAAACGGTGCATACGTCTTCTCCGGCTCTGCGCAGCAGATCCACCGGGGTCAGTGCCTCAATCTCTTCACATCCGTCTGCCAGAAATACATAAATCTTTGCCATGGTTTTGTCCTCCTGTGTTGTATGATCAGTCTCGTGTGTTTTGTCACGTGATATTCTCTGCTTTTCTTTGTAACAAACCGCCGCTATTATACCACATTTTTCCGCAGAATGCTTGCATTTCATAAAAATTTCAGGACTTTTTTCGCAAAAAGCCGGATTTCGCTTAACATCACGGGAAAAGCATGGTAAACTCTTGAAAAAAGCAGTGATGCAATCACGAGAAGGAGTCTCTTTTATGGAAATCGAACGCAAATACCTTCTGGATCAGCTTCCGGAAAATCTTACAAGCTATCCATGTAAAAAAATCGAGCAGGGCTATCTTTCCACCGAACCGGTTGTCCGCATCCGCCGCTCTGACGACGAATATTATCTGACCTACAAGTCAAAAGGGCTGATGGTGCGTGAAGAGTATAATCTTCCGCTCACAAAGGAATCCTACCTGCATCTGCGGGAAAAGGCAGACGGCGTTCTCATCTCAAAAACACGCTATCTGCTGCCGCTTACCGGAACGGATCTGACGATCGAGCTCGATGTCTTTGATGCGCCGTATGAAGGCCTTTACCTCGCAGAGGTGGAGTTTCCGGACGAAGCATCCGCAAACGCCTTTGTTCCTCCGGTATGGTTTGGAAAGGATGTAACCTATTCTTCCGATTATCACAACAGTACGCTCAGTAAAGGAAAAAAACTATAAATTACCAGAAAAAATCCCGGTGCCTTTTCCACGGCTGCCGGGATTTTTCCGCTCGTTTGTTTTTTTACTCTTTTTTGTGCTTGCTTTTTGCTTGTTTTGGTTTGTTTTTTTGTGCATACATTCTTTATTTTGCTGCTTTCACATTAGCGTCATTCTGTCAAAGCGGCGGTGCTGCTCCTTCTAATCCACTCCCTTTGATTTCCGGATGCAGGCTCGTGTTGCATCAATAACAGCACTTCTCAGTTTCTCCCGCTCCAGTACGGCAACCGCTTCGATGGTGGTTCCGCCTGGCGAGCAGACCATGTCTTTTAATTCTCCCGGGTGCATTCCTGTCTCGAGAAGCATTTTGGCGCTTCCAAGGACAGACTGTGCAGCAAATTCATATGCCTGTTTTCTCGGCATTCCTTCAGCTACGGCCGCATCTGCAAGAGCCTCCAGGAAAAGAAATACGTACGCCGGCGAGCTTCCGCTGACACCTGTGACGGTATCCATCAGATACTCCGGAACAACTTCTGCGCGGCCAAAGCTTTTCAGGAGGGTTAAAACGAGCTGCAGCTCTTCCTCCGTCACGAGATCATTGGCACAGACGCCGGTCATTCCTTCTCCGACGAGTGCTGGTGTGTTTGGCATGGTGCGAATTAACTTTGTTGGTTTTCCGATTTCTGTACCCAGCCATTGTAAAGACTTACCGGGAAGAATCGATACGATAATCTTCTCGGGTGAGATGAAGTTTTTGACGAGGTTTATTATATTTTTTATTTGGTTTGGCTTTACTGCCAGGAATACAAGATCGGATCCGGCTACGACCGCTTCGTTATCCATAGTCGCCTGGACTCCAAACTGGTTGGTCAAGCGTTCCACACTTTTCTCCGTGCGGACCGATACCAGAATGTCATCTGCAGATACAACTCCTTTTTGGATCATTCCGCCAATCATGGCACTCGCCATGTTGCCGCCGCCGATAAAACCTACTTTCATGTCTGTTCGCCTCCGTATGCCTGTGTTGTAAAAAATATATGCGACACCCATAGTATGCAACAAAATTTACTTTTTTGCAATACTTTTTCTCTATTTTTCTGCTTTTCTTTTACAATTTTCTTTATTTTTTTCGAATAAAATGTCGCTGTTTATCGACGAATGTCGAAAAGTGTCTTTTTCTGTCTTTTTTCGCTTTTCTATTCCGCCGGAATCAGCCTTTGGCGGCGGCCTCTTCGGCGTATTTTGTTGTCACGAGTGTCTTGTACGATGCCTTTTTCTCCAGCTCTCCCGCCTGCTCCAGAATCTCCTGCAGAAGATCAAAACTTTCTTCCTCAAAGATCAGATTTTCTTTCCACGTATCCTGCTCATAGTAGCGGCGCACGATCGCGGTGATGGTTTCCAGCTCGGTTTCTGCAAACTGCGGCGCAATCACTTCTGCAATCTCCTCCGGTGTGTGCGTCTGCACGAAGTCCATTCCCTTCTGCAGCGCCTTCGTGAATTTTTCTACGGTTGCGCCGTGCGTTTTCAGATAACTCTGTTTGACACTGTACGACGTATATGGCACATACCCGGATTCCGTTCCGACCGATGCCACGACATAGCCGTCGCCCTTCTGCTCGAGCAGTGTCGCGGACGGTTCAAATTCAATCGTATAATCCCCCTGCCCGCCGGAGAACGCGGCAGCTGTGGAACCAAAATCGATGCTCTGGTTGATGTTTACGTCTTTTTTATCAATCCCTTTCTGCGCCAGAACATACTCAAAGACCATTTCCGGCATACCGCCTTTTCTTCCCCCTAATACCTCTTTGTTTTTCAATTTCTCCCAGGTAAACGAATTGTCTTTCTCTCTTCCCACAACAAAGTTTCCCGCCCGCTGCGTCAGCTGCGCGAAGTTCACAACCGGGTCTGCGGTTCCCTCGAGGTACGCGTAGACGGTTGCCTCCGCCCCCATAAACCCGATATCCGCCTCGCCAGAAATCATCGCCGTCAGCACTTTATCTGCACCAAATCCTGTCATCAGCGTCAGATCAATGCCCTCATCCGCGAAATACCCCTCCTCAATTGCCACATACTGCGGGGCGTAAAAAATGGAGTGGGCAACCTCATTTAATGTCACCTGCTCCACTTTTTCTTTTGTCTCATCTTTTGCCCCGCATCCCGCCAGCGTCACTGCCGCCATTGCCAGTACAAGCGCACCTGTCAGCCATTTTCCTTTCATCAACAGATTCTCCTGTTTTTTCATTCTAACCTTAGAATATGATTTCCCGGTAAAAATGCGTGCAAAAAACGAAGGAGAAATGTTCGAATTTCGTTTCTCCTTCGTTTCTTATTTCTTCTCTTGTTTTTCTTTTGCCTTCTGTTCTTCTTTCGTCCGGATTTTGTCTTCGTACATTTTCTTTTCATTCTACAATCTACCTTATCGCTCCATCAACACATTTAGGCTTCCTTTTCCGAAATTTTCTATTTTGAAAAACAAATTGAGGATCTCCGCAAAATTTGTTATAGTAAGGGTAATTCAAACAGTTACAAAGGAGGCTATTATGAAAATAAAATCAGTTGCTGTTCTGGGCGCCGGAGCGGTTGGGTCTTATGTGATCTGGGGGCTTTCGGAGAAAAAGGACATCCGGCTTGGCGTTATCGCGTCCGGGGAACGGGCGAAGCGTCTGAAAAACAAAGGATGCAAAATTAACGATACGGTTTATCACCCGGAGGTATGGACACCGGAAGAGGCACACGGCGTGGATTTTCTGATCGTCTCGCTCAAATACGGCGCACTGCCGGGGGCTCTTGACAATATTACTGCCGTTACCGGCGAGAATACTGTGATCATGAGTCTGATGAACGGCGTGGACAGTGAGGAGATCATCGCGCAAAAAGTCGGTGCGGAGCATCTGCTTCATGCTGTTATCAAAGTAGCTTCTCATAAAGAGAATGACGGCTACGTTTTCAACCCTGAGGCGACGCTCGGCATCATTTTCGGCGAAGTTTCGGCTCCGTACGACAGTGAGCGTGTGCAGGCTGTTCTGGATCTGTTCTCCGGCACAGGGCTGCATTACCGGGCAACCGATTGTATTTTAGAGGAAATATGGAGCAAATTCCGGCTGAATGTCTGCAATAACCTGCCGCAGGCTATTCTCGGTGCCGGGGTCGGCTGCTACCGCGACAGTGTGCATATGAAGGCGATCAGCGACGGACTCCGCGCAGAACTGATAGCGATTGCGGAGGCAAAGGGAATTGATATCAGCAAGGCGGATGTCTCCTCGGGACGCGGAAGTGCGGTTCCGCCGACGGCGCGCTACTCGACGCTCCAGGATCTCGATGCGGGACGCCATACGGAAATTGATATGTTCTCGGGTGCGCTGATCCGCATGGGAAAAGAGCTTGGAATTCCAACGCCTTACAATGAATTTACGTACCATATGATCAAAGCACTGGAAGAGAAAAACGACGGACGGTTTGACTACAGCGGAAGCGAAGAACCGCTCTGGGCGAAATAGATACGATAGGAGAATCTCACGATGAAAGAAATCAAATGGGCTGTACTCGGATGCGGTGTGATTGCAAATGAAATGGCGGTCGCACTGCAGAAAAACGGAAAGAATATTTACGCGGTCGGCAACCGGACCCATGAGAAGGCGGCTGCTTTTGCGGAGAAATATGGAATTGGAAAAGTTTACGATGATTTCCATGAGATGTTTACCGATCCGGAGGTCGATGTCATTTATATCACGACGCCGCACAACACGCATCTTGGCTTTATGAAAGAGGCGATTGCCAATGGAAAACACATTCTCGTTGAGAAATCGATTACGCTGAACAGCGACGAGCTCGACGAGGCCATAGCGCTTGCAAAAGAAAAAGGTGTCATCATCGGAGAGGCAATGACGATTTACCATATGCCGATCTACAAAGAGCTGAAAAAAATTCTCGACTCCGGCCGTCTCGGCAGAGTCAATCTGATCACGATGAACTTCGGCAGTTTCAAAGAGTACAACATGAAGAACCGCTTCTTCAACCGGAATCTCGCAGGCGGCGCGATGCTTGATATCGGCGTATACGCACTCTCCTTCCTCCGCTGGTTCTTCGACTCCAAGCCGGATCAGCTCCTTTCCCAGGTAAAGCCCGCTCCGACCGGTGTGGACGAGCAGGCCGGCCTCCTTCTCACCAATCAGGAAGGACAGATGGCAAGTGTGATGCTCTCTCTCCACTCCAAACAGCCGAAACGCGGCATGGTTTCCTGTGAGAACGGATTTATCGAGATCATGGAGTACCCGCGTGCCTGGGAAGCAAAAATCACAGACGCTTCCACCGGCGAATCCGAAATCATCAAAGCCGGTGACAACGCCGATGCACTCGCCTATGAGCTCGCCGACATGGAACGCGCCATCAATGGAGATGCATCTGCCATGCACCTCGACTACACGAAGGACGTCATGGATCTGATGACCTCCTTCCGCAGAACCTGGGGCTATACGTACCCGGAGGAAGAAAAATAAAATTCGCACATCAAAAGCCCCTGCCCGGCACACATCAGATGCCGGGCAGGGGCACTTCTTTTCACCTGCAATACTCTGCAGTTTTCTTTTTCAGTAATTCCGCATCAATCGGCTTTGCGATATGCACGTTCATGCCGGCCTCTTTTGCGGCCTGCCGGTCTTCAACAAAGGCGTTGGCGGTCATGGCGAAAATCGGAATGGAGGCGGCATCATCACGTCCATGACTTCCACGCATATTTTATCTTCATTTTACGCTGATATTATTTTCTCTGTCAACCCAAATAACATTACATTTCCAATATTTTGCATGTCTTTTTTATTTTTCTGAAATTTTTTTAAATCTTCCGTTTTTCTCTTGCACAATTGTTTTTATGCGTATATAATTGTCTGCAGAAAGCAAGGGGGAGCTCGCGTGCGAAGCGGGCTGAGAGTAGGATGCATCTCCTAGACCCTGAACCTGATTTGGGTAATGCCAACGTAGGGAGATACGATATGCACATTTTCTGCAGATATACCTCCACGTATATCTGCTTTTTTAATCTCTATGAACACATCATCAACAGGTTCTTCCAGTACCACAAGGGAATTTGCTTCTGCAAAAATACTCACACAGGAGGAACAAAAAATTATGTTAGGCACTTGTCTTGACAATGTCAGAAAAACAACCCCTCTCGTACACAACATCACAAATTACGTTACGGTAAACGATGTCGCCAATATTCTGCTGGCATGCGGCGCAAGCCCGATCATGTCCGATGAACCGGAGGATGTCGAGGATATCACCTCCATCTGCGGCGGTCTGAACATCAACATTGGAACGCTGCACAGAACGAGCATCGACGGCATGTACCGTGCCGGTGCAAAAGCAGCTTCGCTCGGCCACAAAATCCTGCTCGATCCAGTCGGCGCAGGCGCAAGCCACTTACGTACTTCGACCGCAGTCGGACTGATGGAAAAAATCCCGTTCACCGTCATCCGCGGAAATATTTCCGAAATCAAAACACTGGCACTTGGAAGCGGAACGACAAAGGGTGTTGACGCAGACGTTGCCGATAAAGTAACAGACGAAAACCTCGACAGCGCCGTTGCTTTTGCAAAAAACTTTGCGAAAGACCACAACTGTGTTGTCGCCATCACAGGAGCGATCGACCTCGTTGCCGATGCTGACACCTGCTACGTGATCCGCAACGGACGCGCCGAGATGGGAAGCATCACCGGAACAGGCTGCCAGCTCTCCGGCATGATGACCGCTTACCTCGTTGCCAACCCGGACGAGCCGTTAAAAGCCGCTGCTGCCGCTGTCTGCGCGATGGGACTTGCCGGCGAGATCGGCTGGAGCCATATGAAACCGGAAGACGGCAACTCCACCTACCGGAACCGCATCATCGACGCCATCTACCACATGGACGGCGAGACGCTGGAGAAAGGTGCAAAGTATGAAGTGCGATAAAAAAGGCCTGCTTTTATATGCTGTGACAGACCGCAGCTGGCTGAACGGCGAGACACTGTACAGCCAGGTGGAAAAGGCTCTGCAGGGCGGCGCAACGTTTATCCAGCTCCGCGAAAAAAATCTTGACCAGGATCACTTTATGGAAGAGGCACTGGAACTGAAAAAACTCTGTGCCGCATACCATGTTCCTTTCGTCATCAACGATAACGTGGAAATCGCAGCTAAGATGGATGCGGACGGCGTTCATGTCGGCCAGAGCGATATGGAGGCCGGCGATGTCCGTGCAAAGCTTGGCCCGGACAAGATCATCGGCGTTTCGGCGCAGACCGTGGAACAGGCCATTCTCGCCGAGCAGCGCGGGGCAGATTACCTCGGCGTCGGCGCGGTCTTCCACACCGGTTCCAAGGCGGATGCGGAGGATGTCAGCCACGAAACGCTGACTGCTATCTGCAATGCCGTTAAAATCCCTGTCATCGCCATCGGCGGCATCACACGCGATAACGTGACGGAGCTTTCCGGCAGCGGCATCTGCGGCATCGCCGTCATCAGTGCCATTTTTGCACAGAAAGACATTGTTTCCGCAACGAAGGATCTGAAAGAACAGACTCTGCGCATGCTGGAAAACAAATAATTTTACGTAACCATTCATCCTCACACCAGGCGGCAGACTGGGGGCACCACTTTCTTTGTCGCCTGTCCAAAAAGAAAAGTAATGCAAAGGAGTAATTCTCATGGACGCGAAAAACATGAAAACAGCATTAACAATCGCGGGAAGTGATTCCAGCGGAGGCGCCGGCATTCAGGCAGACATCAAAACCATGATCACAAACGGAGTTTACGCCATGTCGGCAATTACCGCACTCACCGCCCAGAACACCACCGGAGTTTCCGGTATTTTCGATGTAACACCGGAGTTTCTGGCCGCACAGCTTGACGCCGTCTTTACGGACATCTTCCCGGACGCCGTCAAAATCGGTATGGTATCCTCCCCGGCACTGATCGAAGTCATCTCCGAACGGCTTCGCTTCTACCAGGCCAAACACATCGTTGTGGACCCGGTCCTCGTCGCTACAAGCGGCTCCGCGCTCGCTTCGGGCGGCGTGCCTGACCTGATGAAAAAACTGCTCTTTCCTCTGGCCGAAGTCATCACACCGAATATCCCAGAGGGAGAAGTTCTCTCCGGCATCAAAATCCAGTCGGAAAGTGATATGGAACGCGCCGCAAAAGAGATCGGGGATTCCTGCGGCTGTGCCGTTCTGTTAAAGGGCGGCCACAGTATCAATGATGCCAACGATCTTTTATATCACAACGGCACATTTACCTGGTTCACCGGAAAACGCATCGACAATCCGAACACACACGGCACCGGCTGTACACTCTCCAGCGCCATCGCATCGGGGCTCGCAAAGGGGCTTTCCCTTCCGGATGCCATTTCCGCCGCAAAAGAGTATATTTCGGGCGCACTCGCGAGCATGATGGATCTCGGCCACGCCTCGGGACCGCTGAACCACGCTTACCGGATCTGATTTTGAAAATAAAGGAGAACAACAGATGGAACGCAATTACGCAACACAGATGGACGCCGCACGCCGCGGCATTGTAACACCGGAGCTGAAAAAAGTCGCAGAAAAAGAGTATATGGCCGTGGAAGACCTGATGCCGCTCGTTGCCAGCGGAAAGGTTGCCATTCCGGCCAATAAGCTGCACACCTGCATCGATCCGGAGGGCATCGGCTCGATGCTGCGCACGAAAATCAATGTAAATCTCGGTGTTTCGAAAGACTGTAAAGATTACGATGTGGAGATGCAGAAGGTACTCTCCGCGGTCAATATGGGCGCAGAAGCCATCATGGACCTGTCGAGCCACGGCAATACGCAGCCGTTCCGGCGGAAACTGACCTCCGAATGTCCGGCCATGATCGGCACCGTGCCGGTATATGACAGTGTGATCCATTACCAGAGAGACCTGGATACGCTGACCGCCAAAGATTTTATTGACGTCATCCGCCTCCATGCCGAGGACGGTGTCGATTTCGTCACCCTGCACTGCGGCATCACCAGAAAAACCATCGATCAGATCCGCAAACACAAACGGAAAATGAATATCGTTTCCCGCGGCGGCTCCCTCGTGTTCGCCTGGATGTGCATGACCGGCGAGGAGAATCCGTTCTACGAGTATTACGATGAGATTCTCGATATCTGCCGTGAATACGATGTGACCATTTCTCTCGGCGACGCCTGCCGTCCTGGCTGCCTTGCCGACGCAACGGATGTCTGCCAGATTGAGGAGCTGGTGCGCCTCGGCGAACTCACCAAACGTGCCTGGGAAAAAGACGTTCAGGTTATGGTTGAGGGACCGGGCCACGTTCCGATGGATCAGATTGCGGCCAATATGAAAGTACAGCAGACCATCTGCATGGGCGCTCCGTTCTATGTCCTCGGCCCTCTTGTGACCGATATTGCACCGGGCTACGACCACATCACCGCTGCCATCGGAGGCGCGATTGCGGCCATGAACGGCGCTGCTTTCCTGTGCTACGTAACGCCGGCAGAGCATCTGGCTCTTCCGAACCTGGATGATGTAAAACAGGGCATCATCGCAAGCAAAATCGCCGCACACGCTGCCGACATTGCCAAAGGCGTGCCGCATGCGCGTGATATTGACGACAAGATGGGAGACGCCCGCCGCGTGCTCGACTGGGAAGCACAGTGGGACTGTGCACTGGACCCGGAGACCGCAAAAGCCATCCGCGCCGACCGCTCGCCGGAACAGGAAGATACCTGCTCGATGTGCGGTAAATTCTGTGCCGTGCGAAGCATGAACAAAGCTTTAAACGGCGAACATATCGACATTCTTTAACGTCAGTAGACAAGAAGTCACAGTACGCGAAAAGGAACGGTTTTCATTACGAAACCGTTCCTTTTCTGCATTTCCAAAATCTTTTTCTATTTTGCCCATCCTTCGGCGTAACGGACTGCTTTGTGCCATCCGTTCATCTTCTCATCGCGCTCCTCTTTCGAGAGCTCCGGCTCAAACGTACGGTCAATGGCTCCGTTCTGTTTTACCGTCTCCTGATCCGGCCAGTAGCCGACGGCGAGTCCCGCAAGATAAGCTGCTCCCATCGCGGTCGTCTCGATGCAGTACGGCCGCTCCACCGGCGCCTGGCTGATGTCCGCCTGGCACTGCATCAGGAAGTTGTTGGCGCTTGCTCCGCCGTCCACACGCAGCGCAGAGAGCTTCATGCCGGAATCTGCCTCCATCGCTTTTAAGACATCATCCACCTGATACGTGATCGACTCCAGCGTTGCGCGGATCACATGGTATTTGTTGACGCCGCGGGTCAGGCCGAGAATGGTTCCTCTCGCATACTGATCCCAGTACGGTGCGCCAAGGCCGGTAAACGCCGGCACGACGTAGCAGCCGTTCGTGTCGTTCACCTTCTGCGCCATGTACTCGGAATCCGCCGAGGACTCGATCAGCTTCATCTCATCGCGCAGCCACTGGATTGCGGCTCCGCCGACGAAAATGGATCCCTCGAGCGCATACGTAATCTTGTCCCCGATGCCCCATGCAATCGTGGTAACAAGACCGTGTGTCGAAGAAACCGGCTTTTCTCCCGTGTTCATCAGCAGGAAGCAGCCTGTTCCGTATGTATTTTTCGCTTCGCCCGGCGCATAGCAGGTCTGGCCGAACAGCGCCGCCTGCTGGTCTCCCGCTGCTCCCGCAATCGGAATCGGGCCGCCGAAATATGTGGATGCCGTCTCCCCGTAGACACAGCTCGACGGGCGGACTTCCGGCAGCATACAGAGCGGAATGTTCAGCTCTTTTAAGATATCCTCATCCCATTTCAGGGTATGGATATTGAACAGCATTGTACGGGACGCGTTGGTGTAATCGGTGACATGTATCTTTCCCTTTGTCATCTTCCAGATCAGCCACGTCTCCACTGTTCCGAAATAGAGATCGCCTCGCTCCGCCCGCTCGCGCACGCCCGGAACTTCATCTAGAATCCATTTCAGCTTCGTGGCTGAAAAATACGCATCGATCACAAGACCTGTTTTCTCCCGGAAACGGTCAACCAGTCCGCGCTCCATCAGGGAATCGCAGTATTCCGATGTTCTGCGGCACTGCCATACAATTGCATTGTAGACCGGCTCTCCCGTCTTTTTGTCCCAGACGATCGTCGTCTCTCTCTGGTTTGTAATGCCGATTGCCGCGATATCCTCGTAGGACGCGCCCGCTTTCTGCATTGCCTCCACGGCTACACCGAGCATCGTGGACCAGATTTCATTGGCATCGTGCTCCACCCAGCCCGGTTTCGGGAAACGCTGGGTAAACTCCTTCTGCGCAAGGCTTACGATCTGTCCTTTCTGATCAAACAGAATACAGCGGTTGCTCGTTGTGCCGGCATCAAGTGCCATGATGTATTTTCCCACGTTTAAAAATCCTCCTGTCTCACATTTCAAGAAGAGAGCCTGACAGAATCCACTGCCACGCTCTCTTCCTTTTCTTTGTATGTATCGTATCACAGAATTCTTTTTCTGTAAATCAAATCGTGTTTTTCTGCAGCAATTTATGCCGTAATGATCTCCAGCAGCGCACCGCGCAGATCATTTGAAAGTTCCATGCTCTGCAGCTCTGCAGCCAGAATTGCTACCTTTCCGTCTGCTTTGCGAAGAAGATTTGCGATCTGCTCTTTGGTGATGTAGCTGATTTCGGCGTGCAGCAGCAGATCCATCGCACGTGTCATGACATCGTTCTTTGCAATCTCCGTATCTTCCGGCAGACAGATTGTCACGGTATCCTGCGGTTTTACATCTGTTACCGCGATCGTAAGAAGTCCGTCTTTCTCTTTGACTTCTGCATCCGCTTCCACGCCGTTTACAAAGACCTTCGCTTCTTTTGCCGTACTTCCGCCGAATTCTACGCAGTACATTCTGCTTTCCGGAACGAAGCTCTGATTGCCTTCAACCGGTGCAATCGTAAATTTCCGCGCACCCCAGTCGAGCGTCATCGATGTTTTTGCACAGTCATCCTTCTCATATGCCATGGTAGTATTGTCATCCTCGTACAGGACAAATGTATTGTCCGCGCCCGCGTAAACGCGTACCGTCAGCTCATCCGGGTTGGATTCTACATCCAGCGCACTGATCTTCTCTGTCATCGGGATAATCGCACCTGCTTTCGCAAGAACCGGGATCTCCTCGAGCGTACGGTACAGATCCATACTTCTGCCGCCCTCGTAAATCATTCCGTTGAAGAAATCAAACCACGTACCTTCCGGCAGCCACACCTTTGTTTTTGCACGCTTCAGCTCCGGAATGCATTTCGTTGTCACCGGTGTTACCATCAGCTCGCTTCCGAAGAAGTACTGATTCGGTGCCTGATTTTTGCCCCAGAAAACCGTCTCCGGGTAATCATAATACATCGGAACAACGATCGGTGTGTCCTCTTTCCATGCACGGTAGTTCATCGTATACAGATACGGCACCAGTTTATGACGCAGACGGAGGAAATCATCCATTGTGCTGCGCACTTCCATACTGAAGTTCCAAGGCTCTTTTCCACTGAAGGCACTGTTAGAGCTGTGCAGACGGTTGATCGGAGAAAAGACTCCGTACTGATACCATCTTGCTTCAAGCTCATCGTCACGGTAGCCAAGCATATGGCCGCCGATATCATGACTCCACCATCCGTAGCCGATGTTGGAGGCTGTGCTGGTAAAGTATGGCTGGAAATCCAGGGATTCCCAGGTGATGTGGGTGTCTCCGGAAAATCCGACCGGATAGCGGTGGGAGCCCGGTCCTGCATAGCGGGAGAAGGTCATCGGACGTTTTCCGTCTCTTCCACTGTCAAGAAAATGATAGTGATTCAGCATCCACAGCGGATCAAGACCCTCGATCTTGGTACTTTGTCCCTGCTGCCAGTCAATCCACCAGAAATCGACGCCCTCTTTTTCCATCGGATGATGAACTTTTTCAAAATATACATCAACAAATTTCGGATCCGCAATGTCAAAATTGACCGGCTCTTCTTTTTTTGCATCCACTCCCATAGCCTCTGCTACTTCCGGATAGCAGTCCTCATACGCACGAATTCCGTCTGCCGGATGGACATTCAGTGTTGTCTTCATGCCGCGTGCATGGAGTTTTCCAAGAAAACGCTCCGGATCCGGGAAGAGTTTTTTATTCCAGCTGTAGCCGGTCCAGCCGCTGCCGTATTTCGGATCCACATCGTCTACACGGTGCCAGTCCATATCGATAACAGCAACCGAGAAGGGAACGTTCTCTTTGTCAAAGTCTTCCATCAGTTTCATATAGGATGTTTCACTGTAACGCCAGTAACGGCTCCACCAGTTTCCAAGCGCAAACCTCGGAAGCATCGGTGTCTTGCCACAAAGGTGGTAGAAATCCTTTAATGCCAAACGGAAATTCCAGCCATAGCCGAAGAAGTACAGATCCTGCACTCCTTTCTTTCTCGGGGTCACCCAACCGTCCTCTGTCATCAGAAGCGACTTCGAATCATCCAGAACAGCGGAACCAAACCAGGACATGATACCAGGTTCCAGTTCGCATGCTCCGTTGACCTGATCAAGCGTACGGGCCGTTCCTCCAAGATCCTGTGTCGGATCTCCGTAATGCCATGCCGGTACAGAACTGATGCCGACTGCCGTTGTTTTGCAGGAAAGTCCGTTTGCAGAGAATGCCTTTTTGTTGTAATTCAGCTGCAGATACTTTGTACGCAGCTCCAGCTCATCGCCTGTGTCTTTGACGGAAAATTCCACTGCTGGAAAATCACGGTTTACAACCGTCTGGGATGCCGCATCGATAAATTCACCGTCCTCACTGTATTCCAGCCGAAGAAGATGCTCCGTCAGCACCGTGATACGATATTTATCGCCCTTTACTACATTCTTCGGATCTGCAAGCGGATGTGTCTCCATTTTCAGATATGATTTCATGTTTTATTTTCCCCTTTCTTACTCTTACCGGTTTTTGCCGTATTTTGAGAACGGGAACCTGTGGCAAAAATCCGTTCTGCCACAGGTTCCTCTGCATTTTTTATTTGGTTTCCAGAACAACTGCCTCATACGCACGCAGTTTTCGTGTCCCTGCTGCCGCGCCGTCCTGCGGATAGTTGCTGATCAGTACCTCTGCTCCTGCAAAGGTTTCCGGAACCGTGTACTCCTGCTCCTCTTTTGTAAAATTGCACATCACGAGGAGTTTCTGATCGCCTAAGGTTCTGGTATATACATACAGTGCCTCGTCTTCCGGATCGAGCAGCTCGTACGTTCCGTAAACCATGATATCCTTCTCTTTCCGGAGATGAATCAGTTTCTTGTAATAATTGTATACAGAATCCGGATCCGCCATCTCATTTTTTGCATTGACGGTCTCGTAATCCGGTCCGACTTTGATCCACGGGGTTCCTGTGGTAAATCCTGCCGAAGCGGTATCATCCCACTGCATCGGAGTTCTTGCATTGTCTCTTCCGCGCAGGTTCAGGTAGCGCATCATATCGTCCGGCGCTACTTTTCCGGCTCCGGTCAGCTCGTGAAACGCGTTGATGCTCTCAATATCGCGGAATTCGGACAGATCGTGGAACGGAACGTTCTTCATGCCGAGCTCATCGCCCTGGTATACGTACGGGGTACCCTGCATCATATGAAGGCAGGTAGCCAGCATTTTGGCGCTTACCACACGGTATTCCGGTGAATCATCGCCGAAACGGGACAGGCAGCGCGGCTGGTCGTGGTTTCCAAGGAAGAGGCTGTTCCATGCCTTGCCCTCAAGCTCCGTCTGCCATGCTGTCATGACGCGTTTGAAATCTTTGAGCGGTACGCGTTTGTCCGTCCATTTGCCGTATTTTCCGCTTGCCAGCTCAACCAGCTCGAACTGGAATACCATGCTGAGCTCTTTGCCGTCTGCGGATGCATATTTTTCTGCCTCCTCGATCGTGACACCGGCACACTCACCGACCGTCATCAGATCATATTTGGAAAGGACTTCCTTGTTCATCTCCTGCAGATACTCATGAACATGCGGTCCGTTTACGCAGCCGGAGTCACCGTAGAGTCCGCCTTCCGGAATCTTTCCATCCGGCAGTCCTTCCGGTTTGGAGATCATGCTGATGACATCCATACGGAAGCCGTCGATGCCTTTCTCGCACCACCAGTTCATCATATCGAAAACTTCTTTTCTTACGGTCGGGTTTTCCCAGTTCAGGTCAGGCTGCTTCGTGGAAAACAGATGCAGGTAATACATCTCGGTCTGCGGATCGTATTTCCATGCGGAGCCGGAGAAGCAGCTTCCCCAGTTGTTTGGCTCTTTTCCCTCTTTTGCATCACGCCAGATATAATAATCGCGGTATGGATTGTCTTTCGATTTGCGGCTCTCCACGAACCATTTGTGTTCATCTGAAGTATGATTGACAACAAGGTCCATGACCAGCTTGATGCCTCTTTTATGCATCTCCGAAAGCATGCGGTCAAAATCCTCCATTGTTCCGAATTCCTGCATGATTGCCTGGTAATCGCTGATATCGTATCCATTGTCATCGTTTGGTGACTGGTACACCGGAGACAGCCAGATAACATCCACGCCAAGATCCTTCAGATAATCCAGACGGGATGTGATACCATTTAAATCGCCGATACCGTCTCCGTTGCTGTCCATGAAGCTGCGTGGATAAATCTGATACACTACGGCTTCTTTCCACCATTTTTTGTCCATTTTTTTACCTCCTTTATTTCATCCCCAGAACGTGTCTGGTTCTTTGATTCTGTCGTTTGCAAGCACAGTTTACCATACTTCACGGTGATTTTTCAATAGTTTTGCGCAAAACCAGCAGTTTCTACAAGAGTTTTTCTGTGATTTTGGTAACTATTTACTTCGTCAGATCTCTTACCGACTCCCGTTCCACCAGTGTTGTCGGCAATGGCGGAATATCTTTTTGTACCGGTTCATCCTGGATCAGGTGCATCAGTACCTCTACGGCACGGCGTGCTTTTCCATCCACCATCTGATGTACGGTAGTCAGCTTCGGCCGCGCAAGTGTCGCATAGGTAACATCATCAAAGCCCGCAATTGAAATTTCCTCTGGAACCTTTATTCCCCTGTTCTGCAGAAAGTTGGATGCTTCAAGTGCATAGTAATCCGATGAAAAAAAGAGCGCTGTCTGTTTTTTGAAGAACGGAAGCATCTCCTCATATGCCTTCTCTCTCTGCTCCGGATTCCACGGGATCACAATATGGCGGCTCTCAATGTCCTCAATTCCCGCCTCCTCCATCGCCTGACGCACACCGAGCCACCGATAGTGGTCAACCCCGAGATCGCAGTCGGATAAAAAGAGAAATTTTTTATGTCCCTTTCCAATCAGGTACTGACTCATCTGGTACGCACCGCCGCGGTCATCCATCGTAATGGAGCGGACTCCAAGTTCCGGCGGGAGATACTGATCAATGGTTACCAGCGGTTTTCCGAGACGTTCCGAGAGTTCTGCAATCTCCTTTTCCTTCAGAGCCATTGCAATCATGCCATCAAAATTCCAGCCGAGCGCCTGCTGCATAAGATCGTCCTGCTCATGGCGCGCAACCAGCATCATATAATAGCCGTGTTCCCGGATCTGATATTCCAGGTTTCCAAGCATTGCCGACACAAAGGGATCCTCAAAGGACGATGCATTTCCTTTCTTCATGAAACCAAGCGCCACACCAATAAGACCGGAGCTGTTGTTCGCCAGCATGCGCGCGCTGATACTCGGCACGTACTCCATCTCCTTTAAAATCCGGTTGATTTTCTCGACCGTCGCCTTTGAGACGCGCCCTGTCTTTCCGTGTATTACATTCGAAACCGTCGTCGGGCTGACTCCTGCGCGGTCTGCAATATCTTTGATTCTAATCATCGGTTCTCTGCCTTTCCTTTTTCTTCACAATTTTCTGAATTCTGTTATGTTTATTTTACCAGGACGGTAAAATGTTTACAACTACTTTGCATCGGCAAACACTACAAAATTATTACATTTTCTTAAACGATATGTAAGAAAATCTCCATCCCTCCTTCATTTACTTTCCGCCGGTTCCGTGGTAAGATAGGATGACAGAAAAAGTTCACCTTTTTTCTGTAAGAAAGGACCTACACATCATATGCGGCTTGCATTTACAAATTTTTCGATAAAATCTCCCACCGGCAAGAAATCCGGCCGGTTTTTTCTTGCCCTTTTTCTGGGCATTTTTCTCTTCCTCGCTCATCCCATGCTCTGTCAGGCTGGTTTTGCCTCCAGTACGCCGTTTACCGGCGCCTCCTGGGAATTGGTCGGGGAATATCCGATTCTCGGCAGCAACGGCGCGGTGCAGTCCGTCTGTGCGACGGAAGATTATATCATCTGCATCGAAAATTTTAATGATCTGACGACAGAGCCGGACGTAGTCTCTGCCTACTATAAAAATGATACAGACGCAGACGGAAATCCCGTTACGCAGTATTCCCTCGCGCATCAGGTAAGGGACGCAGACTTTGCTCACGCAAACGGTATGGCATACAATCCCGTCACACATGAAATCCTCGTGAGCGGCTACAGCAGCCCGGATGCTTCCAATTACGGATGTATCTTCCGCCTCGACCCGGATACCCTGGAGCAAAAAGAGCGGATTCAGCTCTCGACGAGCTACAATATTCTCGGCATCGATTATCTTCCCTCTACGGGCGGCTATCTGATCCAGACCGATGCGGACGGCGGCTACGGCTTTAAACTTCTCGATGCCTCACTTCAGGTGGTGGATGACTGGGGCACGTATCCCTTCGATTTTTACATGGAAAATTTTCAGGATCTCTGTGTTTCCGGCGATCTCTTTTTTATTTTTCCACTGACGATGCATCTCGGAATCGGAAACTTTATCCAGACATACTCACTCTCGCAGAAAACACTGCTTGCGGACGACACGGTTGATTTTGGCTTTTCCGACGATATCACCATCGATGAACCAGAGGACCTCTGCGAGACAAATCCTGGGGAATTTATTGCGATTGTAAACGTAAAAAAGGCAGATGGTGGACGGTATGTGCAGTTCTACCGCACCCGGGTGCCGTATCTGTTCACGGTTTCCACTTCCGCGGCGGAGCATGGCTCGGTGTCCGAGGGCGGGGAAGTTTCCCGCGGAGAGGAAAAAACCGTTTCCTACACGGCAGACGAAGGCTTCCGGCTCGCGAAACTCTCGGTGGACGGCTTGTATCTGCCGGTGACGGAATATCCGGACAGCTACACATTTTCCGATATCCAGAAGGATCATACCCTTGCCGTAACGTTTGAACCGGTTCCGACGGCGACACCGACGCCGACTGCGACGCCGACCGAAACACCGGCCATAACCCAGACACCGGAACCGGCCGTTTCCAAAGCACCGGCATCATCCACGGTTTCCTTCTCATCTGTGGCTTCCCATTTCGCAGCGTTCTGGAAAAGCACTGTGCATGCCGCTTCCTGGTTCCGCCATCTTGCCTCGGCCGGTGCATCCCTTTTTGCCCGTATCCGGAAGGCAGATCCTGTTTTTCTGGCGATGCCGTTTGTCCTTCTCGTTCTGATTCTGCTCTTTGTCCTCCGCCTGCGGTATGTCCGCCGCATCCGGCGGGAGCGGTCGCGGAAAGCGCTGGAACGCAGAAGAAGAACGTACGAAGAACTGGTCAGAGAAATTACGGAAGATCCGAAGGACGAAGAGGTTTCCATCGATGAGCTGCTGCTTACAATTGACGAACTGCAGAAGGAAGAACAGAAAAACACTTAAATGAAACGTATTCACCAGATCAGGAATTGATCTTCTCGGCACAAAAAAAGTATCCCGTTCCTTTTGGGGAAGCGGGATACTTTTTTATTTACACGGGCAACGAGCTAAAGTCCGTATTTGTTTTTACTCTTCGTAATCGAGTGCCGCACGCTCCGTTGTGTACGGACGTACATAGGTGTCTGCTACTTTTACGTGCTCCGGATGTTTTGCATATACAGCTACATCCTCTGCTTTTTCCAGTGTTGTGACAAGTGCCATATCATGGGTGGAAGATGCAAGCGGTGCTTCTACAAAGTCAACCGTCAACAGTCCCGGCACTTTGCCGACCAGGCTTTTCAGGTTCTCTGCCATCGCTTTTTTCAGCTCCGGTTTCTTTGCATCCTCTACTTCCGGTTTGAATTTCCACATAACAATATGATGTACCATTGTATTTTTCTCCTTTGCTTTTGTTTTATTGCCAATTCACACAGTTTCTGTGCAAATACCAGCCTTTTGTTACGGCTCTTCGCCTGCAATCCGCAGAATATCCTCAATCTCTTCCACGGACATGTCAAGATACGCGGAAAGCTCTGCCACACTGAAATCCATGTCATCGCCGTCGGAGAGTTCCTCGATGGCGTCTTTTAAGCGGTTTACTTTATTGACTACAGTATTGTCCTTATGTTTCTGAACTCTGTGTTCTTCCATGAAATCGCTGATCGTCTCACGCACAGCCGCATCAATCGCCTGCTCCGCCGTCTCAGCTTTTACAACGGACTCCAGCGCTACTAAAAGTCCGACATTTCCCTCCTGCACCAGATCCATCAGGAAGAAATCGCGGGTGTGCATTTCTTTTGCGGTCTCAATAACTTTCGGAAGCCAGAGCTGCACGAGCATGCTCTTTGCAAGGGAATCGCCCTCTGCCGCTTTCCGGTAAAGCTCTGCCGTTTCTTCCTCCGACGGTGTTCCTGTCTCCGGCAGTTCGTCAAGATACTGCTGTAAGGCACGCAGCTCCTCCTCGGAAAACTCCGGTTTTTTCTTTTCTTTTTCGGTCTCCTCCGGCACGACGCCCGGCTCATAATCTGCCACATCGACCTGCTCCATCGTCAGATATTCGCAGACAAAGGTGACTTTCTGCTCATCCAGTGCAAAGTCTTCAAAAAAGTCTCTGACTTCTTTCATCGTTACTTTATTTTCATGGTCTCTGGCGTAGGACAGCAATTCGGAGAGCTTCTCCTGGAACTTTTTCTGTTCGTCCTGCATCTTTTTTACCCTCTCTTTCTTCCGTTTCACGATTCCATTTCTTCGTACATTTTTTTCAATTTGTCCATTGCTTTTTCTGCTTTGAAAAGCTACTATAAAAGCAAACGAAAAACCACATTCAAGTGGAAAGGAGAATCCTTATGAAACAATTTTTTCAGGATGTGAAAAACAGTTTCCTGCTTTCAGCCGCTGTCTCTATTATACTAGGTATCGTGCTGATCGTCTACCCCGTAAAAACGAGTTTGCTGATCTGTTATATCGCCGGAGCACTGCTCCTGTTTGGCGGCGTTGTTGCGTTGATCCGCTACATTGCAAGCCGCGGCGAGCCGTTTTTCTTCCGCTACGATCTGTTCGTTGCCCTGGTACTGATTCTGTTCGGCTGCTTCGTTATCTTTGAAAGTGACCTTGTAATCGCATTCATCCCGGTTGTCATCGGTATCATCCTTCTGGCAAACGGACTGCTCAGCATTCAGAAGGCGTTCAACCTCAAAAAAACAGGGCTGGAAAAATGGTGGCTTGAGTTCCTGCTGGCTCTTTTAACCAGCGTTCTCGGCATCATCATCTGTACCAATCCGTTTGATGCCGTTGCAACCACAAACATTTTCATCGGTATCTGCCTTGTCTACAGCGGCATTTCCGATCTTGTCACCACCTACTACATGGGCCGCGCAAAACGCCGGATCAAAAACGTCATCCAGACCGAGATCAACCAGCAGAAAATCCTGCACGATGACAATGTGATTGATGTGGATGAGGACGAGCTTCACTAAAAAACAGCTTCTTCCATAAAAATCTTCTTTCATACGAAAAACCGGAACCCGGCACCGCTTTCAAACAGCAGCTCCCGGGTTCCGGTTTTTCTCTGTATTTCTTTTTTTATTTATTCCTCGTGTTTGCTCAGTACTTCCATGCCTTCTCTTAACTTCAGGCGGATCTTTCCAAGCTCCAGACCATTTGCGCCGAAGTACAGCTTCAGGTAGTGGTTCGGGCCGAAGAAGAAGCCAAGGTCTCTCGTCTCTTTGATCCACTCACCTTTTGTTCCGCGGATGCTGATTATAGTTTTTACGATATTGTCGATGTACACGGTTACCGGCAGCTGTGCGAGGTCTTCCAGATCGGATTTCATCTCGATTTCGATATCGTACGTTCCCATCTTGTCAGCCAGAATCGTAACACCGCATACTTCACTGTTTCCTTTTTTCGTGTTCCATGCGGATGCGTCAATCACAACATCTCCCGTTGCCGGATCTGCCTCGTATGTTACAAGATCTGCTGCAACGAAATCGTTGTCGCCCATCTGCTCCTGTGCTTCTTTCTCTTCCTCGCTGATGCGGTCCAGGAACTGTAAGATGCTTGGAGTTCCAAGGATGAAATGCAGGACATTCATCGCATTTCTCTGCAGGTCGCCTCTTGTGATCTCGCCGTTTTCCAGTGCCTCTTTCACATCGTCCTGTCCCATATCGGAGCAGTCGGTGCATACCATGAAGACATCGTTTCCGGCAGATACCATCGGTGCATGGGTTGTTTTGGTTGCTTCATATCCCTCACGGTTTGACATTGCCCACCAGTCAGTCATAACGAAGCCGTCGTAGTTCCACTCGCCGCGCAGAATCGTGGTCAGAAGATCGTAATTTCCTGCAGTCCAGATGCCGTTGACCGGTCCGTAAGTGCTCATGATGGATCTTGCGCCGCCTTCTTTGACTGCGATTTCATATCCCTTCAGATAGATTTCACGCAGGGCACGCTCGGAAACAACGGCGTCCACATGATGTCGGTTGGACTCCTGGTTATTTGCACAGAAATGTTTGATGGTTCCGGTTACATCGGATTTTTCCATACCAAGAATCTGTACGGCACTGATCCATCCGGTCAGGTACGGATCCTCGGAGATATACTCAAAGTTACGGCCGTTCAGCGGGTTTCTGTGAATATTCATACCAGGTCCGAGCAAGGCATCGACACGGTTCTGTCTCATCTCGCGTCCTGCCATCTCGTACAGATCTTCTACCAGCGGAAGGTCAAACGTACAGCCAAGCAGGGTTCCGTTCGGCATGGAGAAGGCTCTCGTTCCGCAGTCAAAGCGGAGTCCGGACGGGCCGTCGGTACAGCAGGCTGCCGGAATACCGAATTCCTGCAGTTCCGGTGTCAGGCCGCCGAATGCTGCTGCGGTTCCCGGAGTAACCTTCGGGCTGCACATGCCCTCGCCGCGGAAGATGCAGATCAGATCTTCATCGGAAAGCTGTGCCACGAACTCTTCCATCGTTACTTTCTTATCCAGGACATCACCGAGCTTGTAGCCTTTGTCACCGGTATAGGTGATCGGCTCCATGCGGTTTTCTTTCATGCGCTCGATCGGATCTACGGTGCGCAGAGGAGCTGCCTCATATCCCGGTTTTAACGTTCCGTCTTCGCCCGGAACAGCTTTCATGCGCTCAAATGCTTCTACCGGAGCCATAGCCTCGGTCAGGATCTCAACCACTTTGAACGGCTGCTCGTATGCACCGGCAAAGGCTGCGCTTCTGACATCGCTTCCGACGTAGAACTCATAACTGCCCTCTTCGAGTACGTAGCAGGATTTGTGGCCGGTTGCACCGCTGTCATCGTAGGATGCAAAGCTCTCTTTGGTCACATCGATCGTCAGCGTCTCTTTTGCGCCTGGTGCAAGAACACCGGTCTTTGCAAAACCGACGAGTGCGCGGGATGGTTTTCCAAGAACACCCTGCGGAGCTTTTACATAAACCTGAACAACCTCTTTACCATCCGTTTTGCCGGTATTTTCAACGGTTGCCGTCACGGTTACATTGTCAACATCTTTCTCTTCTGCCTCTGCGGTCACGGCAAATGTCGTATAGGAAAGACCAAAACCGAACGGATACAATACTTTCTCTTTTGCAAAGGTCTCAAAGTAGCGGTATCCGACGTAGATATCCTCTTTGTACTCATTGCGGGTCAGATCGCCGAAGCAGCTTTGGGACGGATAGTCCTCGATATTCTCTGCAATCGTGTCGGTCAGCTTACCGCACGGATTGACTCTTCCCATCAGTACATCGGCAACACCGTTTCCGCCTTCCTGACCACCCTGCCATACATAGAGAACAGCTGCCGGATTGCACTCTTTCACCCATTTCATGTCGATAATGTTTCCGACGTTCAGCACAACGATTGTTCTTGCAAATGCTTTGCTGACTTTTTCTACCATCTCTTTTTCAGTATCGGTTAAGAGATAGCTGCCTGCCTCATTTTTGTTGTCCTGATCCTCACCTGCGGTACGGCCTACAACAACGATGGCTGCATCGGCGCCTTTTGCACTCTCCACGATCTCGTCGGTCAGCTCCATCTCTTTTTGGGACCACGGCACCTTGCCCCAGCCCTGTCCTTCGTCGTACGGATTTTTCTCGATCCATTTTTCGTATGTTCCAAGAAGATTCTCGTCGAGTGTAATGTCTTTTTCTTCTTTTAAGGCATCCAGAATACCGACAACGTATTTCGTATTGACAAGACCGCCGGAGCCAAGTCCGCTCTTATAATAGTGGAATGCAATTCTTCCGAAAACAGCCACTTTGTCTCCTTTTCGAAGCGGGAGTGCCTCATTTTCGTTTTTCAGAAGTACACAGCCTTCTGCCGCTGCCTGACGGGCCAGTGCTGCATATTTGTTGAAATCCAGTGGTGTAAATTTTCCCATTTTGTTCCCCTTTCTCCTGTATCCTTTCTGATCCGACAAGTGCCGGGACACCTGATACTTCCGGGTCCCGGCACCTGTTCTGGTCTCTTGTCTTTTATTATCTCGTATTCCTGGCTTTTTTTCCAGTTCTTTTCTTATCTTTTTTTCGTCTGATATTGACCTTTTTGTTCCTGTCTTATCCGATCAGTCCCTGGACAATTAATACCAGAAGCAGCAACGGCAGAATATAAGAAAGATAAACCCGTACCCAGTCCGGCACTTTCAGGCCCCCGCCCTTATTTGCCTCTGCCTGGTAGTTTTTGAAGCCCCAGCCCCATTTTGAAGTACAGAACAGAAGGTAAATCAGAGAGCCGACCGGCAGCAGAAGGTTGCTGACGATAAAGTCCTCAAGATCAAGAACGGTGCTTCCTGCGCCGAGCGGCTGGAATCCGGACCACACATTGTAGCCGAGTGCACACGGCAGGGATCCTAAGATCACCAGAATGCAGTTGATGATGGCTGACTGTTTTCTGGAAACGCCGAAAATCTCAGAAAAACAGCACATGATATTCTCAAATACAGCAATGATGGTAGACAGCGCCGCAAAGAACAGGAACAGGAAGAAGAAGCTTCCGAAAATCCGTCCGCCCTTCATCGAGGTGAAAATGTGCGGCAGCGTCATAAAGATCAGCTTCGGGCCGCTGTCCGGCTGTACGTTGTAGGAGAAGCACGCCGGGAAAATGATGAGGCCTGCGGTAATCGCTACAAACGTATCGAGCGCTGCAATGCTGACTGCCTCGCCGAGCAGGGATTTTCCGCCGTTTAAGTAGCTGCCGAAAATCAGCATCGCGCCGATACCAAGGCTCAGCGTAAAAAATGCCTGGCTCATCGCGTTTGTGATAATGTGGAACAGTCCCACCTGTTCGATCTGCTGCATATCCGGCACCAGATAGAATTTCAGTCCCTCTTTGGCACCCGGCATCGTAAAGCTGTAAACCGCAAGGAAAATCATGATGACCATCAGCACGATCATCATCACCTTTGTAACACGCTCCACGCCGTTCTGCAGACCCACCGAACAGATCAGAAAGCCTGCAATTGTAATAATCAGCATGGTAATGACAAGAATCGACGGAGATGAAAGCATCTCGTTGAATTTTCCGGTTACGGCGTCGCCTGTCAGGCCGCTGAATTTTCCGATTAAAAAGCTGTAGAAATAGTACAGCATCCAGCCTGCAACGACGGTGTAGAACATCATCAGCAGATAGTTTCCGATGAGGGCAACGTATCCGTGGATATGCCACTTCTGCCCTTTCTTTTCCAGTTCCCCATACGCGCGCACGGTACTCTTTTTGCTTCCTCTTCCGATGGCAAGCTCCATCGACAGAATCGGAACTCCCATGATGGCAAGGAACAGCAGGTAAAACAGCACGAAAATGCCGCCTCCGTTGTTTCCTACCATATACGGAAATTTCCATACATTTCCGATGCCGATGGCACATCCTGCCGAAAGCAGAAGAAAGCCAAGGCGCGATTGGAATGTTTCTCGTTCCATTTCTTTTTGTTCCTCCCTTTTTTCTTCCATACTCCCGGAATTTCTCCGCAAGTACATCTTCGTACAAAACCAAGACTTCAGACAGCACCGTTCTGCCGTTCTTTCCGGTATGCCGACGGCGAGATTCCCATATGGTGACGGAATACTTTTCCAAAATAGTTTCCACTGGAAAATCCGGTTTCTGCTGCAATCTCTTCCACACTCTTTCCGGTATTCAAGAGCAGCGTCATCGCTTTGCGAATTCTCGCTTCCTGAAGATACTGCATGGGAGAAACGCCTGTTTCCTCCCGGAAGCATCTCGTAAAATGGGCAAAGGAAACCCGGCTCTGTTCTGCCAGCTGTTCAATCCCCTGCACAGATGCGCAGTCGGTATCCATCTGCCGTATCGCTTCCCGAACAAAAAAATGTGTCTGCTTCCGCTCCGGACGCTGTACCTCCCGCAGAAGAGAACAAAAAAACTGATACAAAAACACACCGCATTCATACGGTTCCGACCGGTAACCGTTTTTCAGTTTTCGATGCATCTGCAGTGCAGTCCGAATTGGCTCGCTATCTGCATCCGCATAAAAAACATCTCCTGTTTTTTCAAACAGTCGTTCTGCCGCATAGGACACTGCACTTCCACGAAAATGAAAATACAGAAAAATCCATGGTTCTTCGGATTCCGGATGCAGATAATATCTGCTATTCTCCGGAATCTGACACAAAAATCCTCTCCCGGGACGCATTTCATACGTTTTTCCGTTTTTTTCAAACCATCCTGTTCCCGAAAGCGTATACTGCATCAGCCATCCGGAATATGTTCCGCGGTCTGTATTATGAAATGCATACGGTTCCTTCCATCTCTTTTCCACCCCGCCGTCCAGCAGCAAAAACGGAGCGTTCGGCCAGTGATCCAGATCCAGGATTCCATATACTCCGATCAGATCTTCCATCAAAAAATTACCTCTTTTATCCGGTTTGTCTTCTTGTTTTGCACTATGTCCTTTATTATACTTTTCTTATCAGAAAAAAACAAGCATTGCTTTAGAAAGGAGTTTTTTCTTATGCATCTGACAAACAAAAATACATGTGCACCAACCCCACCGATGGGCTGGAACAGCTACGATTACTATGATACAACCGTGGACGAGGCTGCGGTAAAGGCAAATGCCGACTATATGGCAAAGCACTTAAAAGCATATGGCTGGGAGTATATTGTAGTGGATATCCAGTGGTATGCAAAAAAGGCCGGTTCCATGCGCGACCGGTATCAGTATATTCCATTCTCTGAACTGGAAATGGACGAATACTCCCGTCTGCTGCCGGATCCCGAACGTTTTCCATCTTCTGCAGACGGTTCCGGCTTTAAACCACTTGCCGACTATGTACACAGTCTGGGGCTGAAATTCGGAATTCACATCATGCGCGGTATTCCGCGAATCGCTGCACATCATCACGGAAAGATCAAGAACAGTTCTCTTGGTGCTGAACACGTTGTCGATCCTACGGTCATCTGCGGCTGGAATCCGGATATGTACGGTGTACGCGATCTTCCGGAAGGACAGCTTTACTATGATTCCCTGCTGGAGCTCTACGCTTCCTGGGGTGTTGATTACATTAAATGCGATGATATCTGTAATACCAACATGCACAAAAATCCGTTTGCAGCTGCGCATGAGATCGAGATGCTCTCGAATGCCATCCAAAAATGCGGACGGCCGATCGTCCTCTCTCTGTCTCCGGGACCTGCGCTCATAGAGAAAGCATGGTTCTATGAAAAGCACGCGAATCTCTGGCGCATCACCGATGATTTCTGGGACAACTGGGCACAGTTAAAGGATATGTTCCAGCATTGCGAGCTCTGGCAGAGCCACGTCTCTGCCGGCTGTTATCCGGACTGTGATATGCTGCCGCTTGGCGAACTCGGAAAAGGTTTTGCTACAGAACATCATACGTATTTTACCCCGGATGAGCAGAAAACGATGATGACACTCTGGTGTCTCTTCGGCTCTCCACTGATGCTCGGTGCCGAAATGACGCTTCTCGATGACGATACACTGGCACTTCTTACGAACACGGATATTCTCGCGATGCTGCCTCCGTCCGTTCGTCCGCATCAGATCACGCGTACAGACAATGAAGCTGTGTGGTATGCAAAGGATGACACAACCGGAACAACCTACGTTGCACTTTTTAATCTTTCGGATGCACCGCAGACGGTTTCTTCCACACTTGCCGATGCAGACTGCCCACTGGAGTCTGTTGCGGCGAAAGAACTCTGGAGCGGTAAAGCACTTTCCTTAAACGGCGGTTTTTCTGCTTCTCTTGCTCCGCACGCCTGCAGCGTATGCCGTTTTGAAACACGATAAAACGATCATTTCTTAAGACAAGCAGCAAATCATGTCCTGCCCGGGACCAAAACAATGGTTTTTCCTCCGGGCAGGGCATTTTTATGCTCTATTCATACCGCGCAATCTCTTTCCGCAGCCGTTTCATAATCCGTTTTTCCAGCCGCGAAATATACGACTGTGAAATTCCAAGAAGATCCGCGACTTCTTTCTGCGTTTTCTCCCGCCCCTCTGGCATATTGATGCCAAACCGGAGTTTCACGATCACCTGCTCCCGCTCAGAGAGCTTGCTGATTGCGCTTCCCAGCACGCGGTGTTCCGCCTCCTGCTCGAGCCCCTGATAGATCACATCCTCCTCCGTTCCGAGGATATCCGACAAAAGAAGCTCATTTCCATCCCAGTCTACATTGAGCGGCTCATCGATCGAGACCTCCATCCGTGTCTTGTTATTTCTCCGCAGATACATCAGAATCTCGTTCTCAATGCACCGGGACGCGTACGTGGCAAGCTTGATCTTTTTTTCCGGATTGAACGTGTTAATTGCCTTGATGAGGCCGATGGTTCCAATCGAAATCAGATCCTCCACACCAACTCCTGTATTATCAAATTTCTGTGCAATGTAGACGACGAGACGCAGGTTGTGTTCGATCAGCTCGCTCCTTGCCGTCTCGTTTTCCGGATCGGAAAGCCCCGCAATCGCATCGGCCTCCTCCTGTCCTTCCAAAGGCGCCGGGAGAACATCTGTGCCCCCGATATAAAAAATTTCTCCTGTCTGACGAAATACAGCCGGCACGGACCGCGGCAGCATACGAAGCCGGAATCCGTTTGGCAGTGCAGCCTGCAGCATACTTCATTCCTCCTGTCCTTCCATGAGATCTGGATGCAAAATTATTTCATAGCCCCTGGGAGATGAACTATTTTCTCCGCCAAGCGCAATCAGCGGTCCGCTTATGTGCCTGGCTGTATGTTCTGTCACAAGAATCATTTCCGAGATCCGGATCACCGGCAGAAAGCCCCGGCCTTCCAGTCCGCGAAACGGTATGTAACGGGGCTGCAGCGCAAGAAGCCGTTCCGGCTCCGGCACCGTCTCGTGCCTTGCAAGCGCCGCAATCCCTGTCCGCATTTCGTCCGGGAACAATTCGAGTATCACAGTGTACGGTACGACCGAGACCGGCTTTTTGGTTGTGGCATCCCGCAAAGTATTGCCCGTGTCGTACAGTCCTTTTACTTTTTTCCATTTCCCATTCTGCACAAGCTGTACCGTAACCTGCCTGGCGTGTTCCAGGAGCATCTCCTTTCGGATCTTCAGCAGGAGGAGTGTTCCCGCATATGCGGCACTCCCGGAAAGAAGAAAAAGAAAAATTCCCCTTCCCGGCATCAGCTCCCGGAACAGGCGGTATGCACTGCCGATCAGAAAACCGGACAGTATATAGCCTGCCATTCCCACCACAAGATCCCGTACTGTCGTGATTCTGCAGCCAGATTTCACCATCCCTGTTGTAATTCCGATTCCGACCAGGGCGAGCAGCGCACCCGGCAGATACCGTGCAAACACGGCATACAGCACCGCATAACCGGCGCCGAGCGCGGCTGCCGCAAAACTCCTTCTTCGCGTGGCAGATCGTTTCAGAAGAAAGGAGGAAAGGCGCAGAATAGTATAATTCAGCAGAAGATTCTCTGCAAAGAGAAGATCCAGAAAGATCTCATAGTGCAAAAAAACACCCCCTGCGCCTTTTGCATGGTCTGAATTTCTAACAGACCCTATTATAGACGGAAGGGGGTGAATTTTTTGTCGTTTTCGGAAGAATGACCTTCTTTTTTGATCAACAAACTTCGACACGCCGCAACATTTTCGGTCTGCGGCGTGTCGAGGTAAATTCGTTATTTGCTTATTATTCTTTGCTTATCTGCGGTTTCTTAAGAAATCCGGGATCTGGATGTCCTTTTTCGGAACATTGCTTGTCATGGTCTGCTGAGCCTGTACCTGCGGCTGCACCTGAACCTGTGGCTGCGGCTGTACCGGAGCGGAAGCTTTCGGAGCAGTGTGTACCGGAGCGGCTGCCTGTGCAGAGAAGCTGCTGCTGGAAAATGCGCTCTTTCTTGCATCTGCCGGCTCTTTGCGGGATACGCTTGCCTGTTTCGCCGTTGCATCGTTGAGGCCTGTTGCGATAACGGTGATCTTCGCTGTATCGGTAACAGAATCATCATACATAGCACCGAAGATGATGTTTGCATCCTCTCCAGCCAGATTCTGTACGTAACTTGCAGCATCATTTGCATCCATAAGGGAGATATCTCCGGAAATGTTGATGATAACGTGGCTTGCACCCTCGATGGTGGTCTCAAGCAGCGGACTGGAAACAGCCTGCTGTACAGCCTCGAGCGCTTTGTCGTCGCCCTTTGCCTCGCCGATACCGATGTGGGCGATACCCTTGTCGGTCATAACGGTCTGAACATCTGCGAAGTCGAGGTTGATGAGTGCCGGCAGGTTGATCAGGTCTGTGATGCCCTGTACGGCCTGCTGCAGAACCTCGTCTGCTTTCTTTAATGCCTCCGGCATGGTTGTCCGGCGGTCTACGATTTCAAGAAGTTTGTCGTTCGGGATCACGATCAGGGTATCTACGTTTTCCTCGAGTTTTTCGATTCCCATCAGCGCATTGCTCATACGGGTTCTTGCCTCGAATTTGAACGGTTTTGTTACAACGCCGACAGTCAGAATGCCCATTTCTTTTGCAACGCCTGCTACAACCGGTGCTGCACCTGTTCCGGTTCCGCCGCCCATACCGCAGGTGACGAATACCATATCAGCGCCTTCCATGATCTGTTTGAGCTCTTCGATGCTCTCCTCGGCTGCTTTCTCTCCAACCTCAGGTTTTGCTCCTGCGCCCAGTCCCTTGGTCAGCTTCTCGCCGATCTGGAGAATGGTAGGTGCCTTACAGAGGGTCAGCGCCTGTTTATCGGTGTTGATTCCAACGAATTCAACGCCGCCGATGGATTCCTCCACCATTCTATTTACAGCATTATTTCCTGCACCACCTACACCGATTACGATAATCTTTGCAGATGATTCTGCCTCATTTGTCATGATCTCTAACAATTTCAACTTCCTCCTTTTGATTATGAACTGCTGTCTATCTCAAAATAGTCTGATATTCTGATGGTCATACATAAAGATATAATATAATTTCTTCGGAAAATAATCAACTGTTTTTTTCGTATTTCATAAAAAATTCAGGATTATTGCGTTTTTTTGACGGCTTTCCTTTCCTCTTATACATCTTTCGAGAAGACAAAGCTGCTGTCGCCGTCCTTGTAATCCTCCATATGGAGTTCTCCGGAAAGACCGGAAAGGCTCGGCAGGATTGCTGCTACGCGCGTCATCTTTTCTTCTAACGCCGTATCGGTTCCAAGCAGAATCCGCACGGTATCATAGTAATGCAGAATAATTTCGCTGTTCTCATTAAATTCCACACTGTCCGGCGTGATATTGTATTTCTCCGTCATTCTCGTAAGTGCGAGCATGGTGCGGAAAACTGCCGGTTTTTCAACCGGGAGCTGCTCGTTCACGGTCACATAGTCAAACGTAAGTCCTGTTACAAGCGGAACATCGGAAAGGGTAGGCTGAAAGTCTGTCGTTGTCACACGTGCACTTTTAATCGTATCCGCCGAGAGCGCACCGTCGGACGTACTGCTTTCGGATGCAAGCGGCTCACTCGTAAGGGATCCATCCGCACTCGTTCCATCGGAGGCAGTTCCGTCGGAAGACTCACCCTCCGCAGGTGTTTCCTGCTCCTCGTCCACGCACTCCAGCACGATGCCGTTCTTGTCAAAATAGACCTTCTGGCCTTCGTACTCGACATAACCGACCACTTTTTTCTCATTTACCTGGATGCAGATGGTGTCATAGCTTACAAACGTAAACTCCACGGAGTTCATAAAAGGAATATCGCTCATATCAACCTTCGAATGAAACGTCGTAAGAAGCACCGTGTTTTTCATCCACTTGTCGCCCGCGACCATCTCTTTGATTTCATCTTTTGTATACCGGGTGTTCCCCGCCACCTGGATATTGCGGATTTTGAACACATTAAAAAACAAGGCACCTGCAAGGCCGACGCCAAGCACCACCCCGGTCAGAATCCGTATTTTTCTGTTTTTCTTCTTTTTTCTGTTTTTTTTCTGTCTCATATTTCTTTTTCTACGATAATCTTGGCTCCGAGTTCCCGGAGCGTTTCTGGAAACCGTTCATACCCCCGCTCAATCAGTTCTGTCTGCCGGATTGTGGAAAATCCTTCTGCGGCAAGCGCCGCCGATACGAGTGCCGCGCCGCCCCGAAGATCCTGGGAAACAACTTCTGCACCGTGCAGACGGCTTTTTTCGGCCATCAGCCATTTTCCGTAGATCTGCAGCGTACCGCCCATTTTCTGCAGCTCCTCTGCCGTCCGGAGGCGGTCCTCAAATACATTTTCACAGATACAGCTCTTTCCTTCCAGCGTCATCGCTGCCGCCAGATACAGCGACTGCAGATCCGTCGGAAAACCGGGATATTCCTCTGTCTCCACGTACGGAACAGCATGCTGCACGTTTTTGCTGTCTGCTACCAGTGTACCACTCTTCCTTGTATATTGTCCACCTATTTTCTGATAGAGGGACAGAACCGCCCCCATTTCGTCCAGCGGCGCGCCGGAAAGCGTCAGGTGCCCCCGCGTCGCCGCGCCCATCAGAAGATACGTCCCTGCCGCGATCCGGTCACCCGGAACACGATACCGGCAGCCGGACAGCAGTCTCTTTCCCCGCCTTCCGTAAACGGTAATCTGCTCCGTCCCCTCGCCGGTAATCTCCGCTCCCATGGCCTTAAGAAACCGGCAGAGATGAACCACTTCCGGCTCCCGCGCACAGTGCTCCAGCCTTGTTGCACCTTCCGCTCCGACAGCAAAAAGAACCGCATTTTCCGTCGCCCCGACGCTCTTTTTCGGAAAGCAGAGCACGGCTCCTTTCGGATGATCTGCCTTTGCCCGAATGGTGCCGTCCTCCTCGAAGACCTCGGCTCCCAGAAGCTCCATTGCCCTCTGATGCAGGTCCGTCGGCCGCTTTCCGATCCGGCAGCCGCCGGCCCCTGCAAGGTATGCCTCCCCTGTCCTTGCAAGAAGACTTCCCAGAAACAAAAGAGAGGCGCGCAGTCTCTTCGAAAGCGCTCCCTCCACACGGCTTTTTTCGATCTTTTCACAGTTCAGGTGGAGCGCATTCCTCTCCCACCAGACTGTTCCGCCAAGGCTTCTTACAATCTCCGCCATATCCTCCACATCGGAAATCTTCGGGCAGCCTTCCAGCACGACCTCCTCTTTTGTCAGAACCGCCGCCGCGATCATGGGAAGAACGGCATTTTTGGAACCCTGGACTGTTACCGTTCCGCAAAGCCGCCTTCCGCCGAGAATCTGATATACTCCCACCTGTTCTCTCCCATCCGGCCTCTCTTTTTACGGTATGCATTACACTCCCGTTTTGTTCCCGTTCTGCAGCGCTTTTCCGCCTTTTTAATCGGTGTCCCTCGAGACCGACAGGGCAAGCCCCATCTCGCCGAGCAGAAACAGCACGGAGGTGCCGCCGTAACTGATAAAAGGCAGCGTAATGCCGGTATTCGGAATCGTATTTGTCACAACCGCGATGTTCAGGATCACCTGAAGCGCAATATGCCCCATAATTCCGCCCGCAATCAGTGCTCCGCCAAGATCCCGCGCATGGATCGAAATGACCATCAAGCGCCAGATCAGCACCGCAAACACGGCGATCACCAGGCAGGCGCCGAACAGTCCGCCCTCCTCACAGATAATCGAAAAGATCATATCATTCTGCGCTTCCGGCACAAAGCCAAGCTTCTGCAGGCCTTTTCCAAGCCCGCAGCCAAAGATTCTCCCGCTGCCGATCGCATAGAGTCCCTGAATGGTCTGGAACCCCTTCTCGTACGCCTCCGGGTTGCGCCAGATGGCAAGGCGTTCAAGGCGGTAGCTCTCCATCATTAGAAAAACGGCAATAAACCCGATGCCGGCGCCTCCGATTCCGAGAAACGGCAGGTAGCCCGGATGTGAAATAAAGATCAGAAACGCACAGATTCCGAGCAAAATAATCGCCGTACTTAAGTTATTGCTTCCGACAAGCGCTGCAATCGGCAGAGTGCACAGCACCGCCTTTGTCATAAACCAGAGACTGTCGGACCGGCCTTTCGTGTGCTCCATCACCCAGGGCAGGAAGAGAATCACCGCCATCTTGGCAAATTCCGAGGGCTGGAACGATAAGGGGCCAAGCTTTAACCACCGCTTCGAGCCATTGTACTCACTTCCGAAAAAGAGCACCGCCGTTGAGAGCGCAAGGGAAGCCGCATAAAACCACGGTGCCAGTGCAAACAGCCGCCGGTAATCTATTTTTGCAACCGCATACATACCGATCACACCGAGCGCACTTGCAAAGAGCTGCTTCTTGAAATAATAAGCCGGGTCATGGAATCTGACCCGGCCGTTATACGCGCTGGCGCTGTACAGAATCACAAGTCCAAGGCCAAGCAGAATCCATACCGTCACCAGCAGCGTCCCATCTATTTTTTTCTCTTTTTCCTTCCGCATCCGCGCCACACCCGCCGTTCGCTCTTTTTCAGCTTATGCGGGATAGTTTCCTGATATGACGTTTTTAGTTACAGTTCTTACGCAGTAAAACAGCAAGTGTTTTACTGCTGAGTGAACAGTAACCATTTTTACAGTGCTCTTACGTACTCCTTAAACAGCTCACCGCGCTGCTCATAGCTCTTAAACTGATCCCAGCTTGCGCAGGCCGGGGAAAGAAGAACCGCATCCCCTGCATTTGCCTTGTCGTGGCAGATCTGTACGGCTTCTTTTAAGTTGTCTGCCATGATAATGTCGTTGAATCCGACGCTTCTTGCCGCTTTTGCGATCTTCTCTTTCGTATCTCCGATCAAAACCAGGAAACGTACCTTTCCATCGAATGCCTGAATCCACTCTTCGTAGGTGGACTGCTTGTCGTAGCCGCCGCCGATCAGCAGAGTCGGGCGGTTCATCGCCTGGATGCCTTTGATGGCCGCATCCGGATTCGTTCCCTTGGAATCGTTGTAATATGCCACGCCGTCCTTCTCGCAGACATACTCGATGCGGTGCTCTACCCCTGCAAACTCCTGAATGACTTTGCGGACAGTTTCCATCGGCACGCCTGCATGAAGTGCCATTGCAGAAGCAACCATGACGTTTTCAAAATTATGTAAGCCAAGCAGTTTTAAGTCGTCGGTTCTGGTCAGAAGCTCCGTCTCGCCGTTCTTTGCAATGCGGATTTCGCCGTCCTGATAATAGATGCCGTCCTTTAACGCACGCAGACTCGAGAAGTACATCACCTGTACTTTCTTCTCTGCCATCAGTTTTTCGCCGAACGGGCGCAGGATTTCGTCCTCATAATTCAGCACACAGAGATCATCCATCGTCTGATTTTCGGTGATACACTCTTTCACGCGGATATACTCTTCCATCGTGTGATGGCGGTTCAGATGATCCTCGGTAATGTTTGTGATCGCACTTGCCGCCGGATGGAACTCTTTGATGGTTTCCAGCTGGAAGCTGCTGATCTCGGCAACCGTTACGGTATCATCTGTCGTGTCGAGTGCTGCGGATGTGTACGGGGTTCCGATGTTTCCGACCACTTTTACTTCCGGCTGATATGCTTTCATGATCTCGCCGAGCAGCGATGTTGTGGTGGTCTTTCCGTTAGTACCGGTAATCGCAAGCACTTTTCCGCGGCTTACCTGATACGCCAGCTCCACTTCACCGATGACCGGGATCTCTTTTTCTTTCATTTTAAGGACAACCGGCAGATCCGTCGGAACGCCCGGGCTTAAAACGACAAGATCAAGGCTGTCGAGCATCTCCTCCGGGAGCTCGCCTAAGACAACTTCCACGCTGTCACGGCTCTCTAATTTTTTTAAGATTTCTTCTTTTTCGAGTTTGTCATTTCCATCGTAAAGAACGACAGAAGCACCTTTCTTGTGCAGCAGCTCCTCCGCTGCAATTCCACTCTTTCCGGTTCCGAAAACCAGTACTTTTTTTCCTGCGAAAATCATGTTTGATTACCTCCATATTTTAAAGCCCCATCAATGCGATCAGGCATAGTATCGCTGTGATTGTAGCAAACACCGTCACAATCTGTGTCTCCGACCAGCCCATCAGCTCGAAATGGTGATGGATCGGCGTCATCTTGAAGATCCGTTTTCCCTTCGTCAGTTTGAAGAATGACACCTGCAGGATCACAGAGAGAATCTCCATCATATAAATGAATCCCACAAGCGGCAGAAATAAGGGGAGACGTAAGAAACACGCCATTCCCGAGACGAAACCGCCGAGTGCCAGACTTCCTGTATCGCCCATAAAGACGCGGGCAGGAAATACATTGAATACCAGAAACCCCAGCAGACTCCCGATAACCGCAAGCGGGGACGGGGAAACACCGTTTCCGAGGCCGATCGATGCCACGGAAAAGAAAACAGCATTTAAAATCGTCACACTCGCCGCCAGCCCGTCAAGGCCGTCGGTAAAGTTGACACCGTTGACCGTTCCAAGAATCACAAAGGCGAGAAACGGAATCGTAAAAATCCCTGCGTCCAGCTCTTTGCCTGGAAAGAACGGAATGCGCATCCGGAGGGAAATTCCGGAAAAACGCGCCAAATACCACAGAAAGACTGCTGTAATCACTGCCTGCAGTGCCATTTTCTGCTTCGGGTACAGCCCGTCGCTGCGGTGCAGCACGACTTTCAGATAGTCATCGAGAAAGCCGATCAGGCCAAAACCAAGCGTCAGAAACAGCACCGGAACCACTTCCGCTCCCTCTTTCCGGAAAAGGAGGGAAACTGCGGTAAACGCCGCCAGAAACATCACGCCGCCCATCGTCGGGGTTCCCGCTTTTTTCTGGTGGCTCGGCACACCCTCTTCCCGCTCCTTCTGCCCCGCTTTGACTTTTCGCAGAAACGGGATCAGAACCGGCCCCAGCGCCAGGCTGATGCCAAAGGAAAGAAGAACCGGCAGGATCATTTCTCTTTTCATAGACGCACCTCTTCCTTTTTGTACGGATTGTGTACGGAACAGGCATGTCAAAATATTTTCTCCAGCCTATTCAGTATATAGCTTTTTGTTCTGTTTCGCAACCTTCTTTTATAATCCAAGTTACGGTTCGCTCAGCAGTGAAACACTTGCTGTTTCGCTGCGTAAGAAAGTGATTCAGGTGTGAGCAGCCCTCCTTTTGCGAAGCAAAACTTTAAATGAGGGCTGCGAAGGACACAATTCTCAGGTTTCCTGAGAATTGTGCCCAATACCGAGATACGGAAGTACATTGGAAAAGATATCGCGGATCACCGGCGCGCAGATCGTTCCGCCGTAGTAGACGCCCTGCGGATTGCGGATAATGCAAAGCCCCAGCACCGTCGGATGCTCCGCCGGGGTGAAGCCGAGGAATGAGGAAATATAGCGGTTGGCGCTCCGCGGAAGTGTCTGCGAAGTTGCCGTCTTTCCGCCGATGGAATATCCCTCGATGTACGCATTCTTTCCAGACCCTTCTGAAACGACGCTTTCCAGAATTTCGCGCACCGTCCTGGAAGTTTCTTCCGAAAGAACCCCTTCTTTTTTCGGAAAATTCAGATGCTTTACAACATTTCTTTCTTCATCGAGCACATCCGTTGCGACATGCGGCGTCACCATTTTTCCGCCGTTGACGAGCGCAGAGACCGTCGCCGCCAGGCGGATCGGCGTGATCTGGAAGGACTGGCCGAATGCCATCGTCGCAAGCTCAACCTCTCCGATGTTTTCCTCCTTGTGCATAATCGTCGATGCCTCGCCCGGCAGATCGATCCCCGTCTTTTCCATCAGACCGAAATTCCGGAAGTAATCACAGAACTTTTCCACACCGAGCCGCAGCCCCACTTCAATGAACACCGGGTTGCACGAGTTCTGCGCGCCCTGCACGAAGTTTTCGGCTCCGTGTCCCGTCCGCTTGTGGCAGTGGATCCGGCGGTCCTCCACGATTTTGTAGCCGGGACAGAAAAACGAATCGTTCGGCGACACAACGCCCTCCGAAAGTCCCGCCGACATCGTGATGATCTTAAAGGTAGATCCCGGCTCGTACGTATCGTTGATGCAGGCATTCCGCCACATCTGGTTCAGCAGATCCTGAATTTCTTTTTCCGAAAGTCCCGTTGTATCCTGCTGCAGCGTGAACGGATCGTTGAGGTCGAACTCCGGCACATTGACACAGGCATAGATTTCTCCGTTCTGCGGATTCATAAGAAGAATCGAGACGCTGTCCGCCTGTTTTTCTGCCATCGCCTTTTCCGCCGCCTGCTGGCAGTACGCCTGGATATTGACATCCAGGCTGACCTTTAAGTCCCTTCCCGCCACCGGCTCCTGGCGGCTCTCCCCGATGCCGTTCTGCTCAATCCCGCGCGCATCCGTTGTCGTCAGGATTTTTCCGTTGATTCCTTTTAAAATTTCCTCATATTCCACCTCCAGTCCGATGATGCCCTGATTATCGCCTCCGGTGAAGCCGATAACGCGCGACGCCAGCTTCCCTTTGGGGTAATACCGCTTGAAATCCTCATCCACTTTTACCCCCGCGTATCCGTACGACCGGATGGTATCACCCGTCTTCTTGTCCACATTCGTCTTGACACGCTCGATTGAAGACCGCTTCTCCACGCGTTTCCGCGCCGTCTCCTCCGAAATTCCAAGCTCTTTTACCAGCATCGCGATCACCGCCTCCGGCTCCTCAATCTGGCTGTGGATCACGGAAATCGTACAGACCGTGCGGTTTGCCGCGAGAACTTCCCCGTTTGCATCAAGAATCCGGCCGCGCGCCGCCTTGATCCCGCGCTCCCGCTCGTGCAGATCATCCGCCTTCTCGGAATAATAGACGGACCGGAACACACACAGATACACCAGCCGCCCGGCAAGTCCGACCATCATTCCCATGCAGAGTACCCACAGAAGAACCGTCTTTTTCCGGTGATACGTTTTGTTTTTACGCATAGAATACCCCATAGCCGAATCCATTATGATAACACTATATGGAAACTGCTATGGGGTTATGTCTTTTGTTTTTTATGTTTTTTTACTCTTCATTGATGAGATCCAGCTCGGCGTTTGTCAGACCGCCGTTCTCGATATTACTGTTTTCAGCACTGTTTTCCGTATCGTCTTCCTGTACCGGTGCCGCTACGTTTGGATCATCCGTTCCGGTCTCGGAGCCTTCGCCCGTCACACCGTCCGTATCATCCGGGAATACGTTCAAATACGGCAGCAGTTCTGTGTAGATCTCTTTTACGATCTCCTGTGCCAGCACACTGTTCGCCTGATTTTCTACATCCGGCTCGTCCACAATCGCGTAAACAACAGCTTTCGGGTTTTCTACCGGTGCAAATCCGATAAAGGAAACGAGATATTTTCCATTGCCTCGCGGATACTTCTGTGCAGTACCTGTTTTTCCTCCCATCGTGTAACTGGCAACCTTTGCACTCTGGCCGCTTCCATCGGTCACGACTCCCTGGAGGAAACTTCTCATTTTATCGCTGATTTCCGCGGAAACCGTCTGACGCACCAGATTCGGCTCATTGCTCTCAACAACAGCTCCTGTGCTGTCCGTGATCGTCTTCATCACATGCGGCTGGTAATAATTGCCTCCGTTGATCAGAGAGGAAAACGCAGCTGCCTGCTGTACCATCGTCACGGTATAGCCCTGTCCGAATGTACTCGTTGCAAGCTCGGTCGGTCCCATAGTATCCTCCGTGTGAACCAGGCCGTACGCCTCACCCGGCAGGTCAATTCCTGTCAGACTGCCGAAACCGAAAATATCCTGATAGCGGAGAAATTCCGCTGCTCCCATCTTCTGTCCGATCTGCATCATACCAGCGTTGCAGGAGTTTTTCAGTACATCGGCCGGTGTCTGTACGCCATGTGTTCCCGGATAAGCTCCGCAGCGGATCATCTGCCCTGCAATCGTCTCAAACCCCTCACAGTCAAACAGGGTATCATCATCGATTACATCGAGGGAATATGCCGCCGCCACGTTCATCGGTTTTGCCGTGGAACCTGGCTCATATGCATCGGAAATACAGTAGTTTTTCCAGATGGCACTCAAAGCCTCCATTGTCTCGTTATCGTTCATCGCATCAATTTCTTCCTGCGAATAGAACGGTGTCAGATCTCTTGGATTGTTCAGGTCATACCAGTCGGAAGAATCCATACCAAGAATCTCTCCATTGTTCGGATCCATCACGACAACGCCGATATTCTTTGCCGCTTTTGTCTGACGGTTCGTCTCAGTGTCCGATTCGTCCGCGCCGTTCTGGACATGAATCCGCTCATTGTAATTCTCGATCGCCGTGCGGATGATCTTCTGAATATTTACATCAATCGTCGTAACCACGTTTTTGCCCGGCTGCGCCTCGATGATCGTCTGTTCCATATCCGCATCTTCGTTGTAATAGCCGAACTGGCGGCCATTCACGCCATTTAAGATACTGGAATAATACCCTTCGATTCCCCAGTCTGCCGTGTCTCCTGAATACGTAAAGCCGATCAGATCGCAGGCAAGTGAATTTAACGGATACGTTCTGTGGTAGGATTCCTCGAACCAGACGCCGCGGATGTTGGCACGGTATGCTTTTTCCGCCTGCTCGTTCTCATCGAGCTCCTTGTTCTTTTTGTCCGCGTACTCGTCCACATAGGCCTCAAACGCTTTTTTCGCGTCCATCGAGACCTCTCTGGCGAGAACCTGGTACTGGCTTTCTTTTGTCGTTTCGCCGGTCAGACGATCCCGGATATCCGTCTCGTCGAGTCCGAAGTATTCAACCAGTGCTGCTACGGTCGGATCGACGTACGGATGGGTATCGTTCTTTTCTTCATCTTTTACCGTCGTATTGGCAAGTTTACAGTCGAGAATAACGTTGTAAACCTTCTCACTCGTTGCCAGAATCGTTCCGTTCCGGTCGGTAATACTTCCCCGCTGGAATGGAATTGTCCTGCTGTCGTAGGACTGCTGCGTCTGGCTTAAAACCTGTCTTTCGTATTTTTCTCCCTTTGTGGCATTCACATACGTAATGTCAATCGCTAAAGCAACAAAAACCAGCATCACTCCCAAAAAGAGTGCTACCAGTTTTCTGCTCATACGCCCACTTGTCTTCCGTCTCCGGAATGCCCCGCTTCGTTTTTTATTTTTTTTCTGTTTACTCACGTTTTCACCTATTTCGCATCCGGAACATCCTGATACTGTCTCACATAGCTGTTTTCTGAATCATCGAAATAAATTACCTGGGACTCATCTGCATATTTCATGCCGAGCCGGTTCTGTGCTGCTTCTTTGACTGCCTCAAGATCTTCGGAGGCAACCGTTGTATTGTAATAGGCGTCATTGTCCGCCTTCAGATCGCTCAATTCTTTTTCTTTGCTGGTAATGTCTTCCGCCTGCGTGGTAACCACGGTCTGCAACTTGACATACGCAACACACGCCGCGATACACAGTGTGCAGACAATGGCAAGAAAAACAGCGTAGCCCGCGCTGATCTGTGTCGCCCGTGCCCGGTTTCTTCTTGTCTGGCTGCTCACACCCGATTTCAGAGGCCGTGCTTCTTTTGGTGCTTCCTGCGGCTGTGCTGCAAGACGCCGTACCGCACTTCCGTCCTCAAACGTATCTGGCGTATAACGTTTCGTTCTATCTGTCGAATTTACCCTTCCATCTGCCCGTCTGGCCATAACTTCTCTGTCTCCTTCGTGCCGAGCCGTCACACTTTTCGTTCAAAGACGCGCAGTTTTGCGCTCTTGGAACGGGGATTTGTTTCCATTTCCTCTTCTCCCGGCAAGATCGGTTTCCGAGTTACTACGGTTCCCTTGGACTTCTTTCCGCATACACAGACCGGAAATTCCGGCGGACACGTACATGGATGCTCGTTTTTTCTGAAAATGTTTTTTACGATACGGTCTTCCAGAGAATGAAAGGTGATGACACAAAGTCTTCCACCGTCATTTAAGAGATCAATCATGCCGTCCAGTGACTCCGACAGAACGGTAAGTTCCTGGTTCACTTCGATACGGATTGCCTGAAAGGTTCTCTTGGCCGGATGGCCGCCCGTCGCCCTTATTTTTGCCGGAATCGAGCGCTTGATGATTTCGATTAACTCCCCAGTTGTTCGAATCGGCGCCTGCTGCCGGCTTACGCATATATTGTGTGCAATTTTTCTTGCAAAACGCTCTTCTCCATATTCATGGAGAATACGCGAAAGATTCTCTTCACTGTAATCGTTCACGACTTCGTACGCGGAAAGAGCATTTCTCTGATCCATCCGCATATCCAGCGGAACATCCTCACGGTATGTGAATCCACGCTCTGCATTATCCAGCTGATAGGATGAAACTCCAAGATCCAGCAGGATTCCGTCTACCCCGGTGACTCCGATTTCGGCAAGACGCGGAACCATATCGCAATAATTGCTGCGGATAATCGTGACCTGGTTCTGAAATGGTTCCAGGCGTTTACCCGCAGCAGCTATCGCAGCTTCGTCCTGATCTATGCCTATTAATCTCCCCGTGGCAGATAAGCGCTCACATATATGACTGGAATGTCCAGCGCCTCCCAACGTCCCGTCCACGTAGATTCCGTCCGGTTTTATCTTAAGGTTTTCAATGGTTTCCTTCAGTAATACTGATGTATGCGAAAATTCCATGGTCATCTCCTGTATCCCAACGAAACAGATCAGATCACAATGCCCATCTCTTCCATTGATTCGGCGATGGCATCCATATCATCATAATTGCTGTTTTCGTTCCATTTTTCCTTGCTCCAGATTTCAATCCGGTTGATATTTCCGGTAAGGACTACATCTTTTTCCAGACCAGCAAATTCCCGCAGCGTTGCCGGTACGAGAATCCTCCCCTGCTTGTCCAGTTCACATGACGTAGCACCTGCTACAAAGAAACGGGAAAAAGTTCTGGCGTTTTTGTTTGTAAGTGGTAAGGCTCTCAGCTTCTCTTCAAAGGCAGCCCATTCGTCGTTTGGGTAAATGGAAAGGCATCCGTCCAATCCCTTCGTCAGTACAAACTCTTCTCCCAGCTGTTCTCTGAACTTGGACGGTATGATCAATCTTCCCTTCGCGTCAATCGTATGACTGTACTCTCCCATGAACATAATGAAAACCCTCTTATCACCTGAAATGGCGGTCTCCCCACGCACCACTTCATGTATCGCGCCGCAGCCGGACTGCCACATCCGCTCCACAACGCACCACTTTTCACCACTTTCTACCACTTATATTTTTATTCTATATCAACTCAGGGAAAATAGCAAGGTCTTTTTTCTATTTCATTTTTAAGATTTTCCCCAAAATGCAACATTTTTATGCGCATTTTCCGCCTTTTTTATACCAATTTTGTATCAAAAAAAGAGAAAACCTTTTTTGCCAGTTTTCCCCTTTTCTGTATTTTTATTCTGTTTTTTTCACTGGTTTTATCCTTAAGAATGGGCTGTCTCCCCACCGGATGATAATTTTTTTCGTTTCCATACCACCAAGATGGTACATCCCACCACAAGGCACCCCGAAAGGAGCTGGGAAACCGGAAGTCCCACCACCGGAAGCAGAAGCTGGTCGGTGCGGAGTCCCTCGATCCAGATTCTTCCAAGGCCATATCCTATCAGATACATCAGGAACACTTCGCCGTTAAATTTTTTTCTTTTCCGAAACCAGAAAAGAAAAAGCAGGACACCCACATTCCATAAACTTTCATATAAAAAGGTGGGATGCACCTGAATATACTCGACGCCGTTTACCGTCACCACATGATCCCACATTTTCTGTGTGATTTCATTGGCACGGACCGCGGAAACCGGAAGCTGCATCGCAAACAGGTTGTTAGTGTAGTCACCGAATGCCTCACGGTTAAAGAAGTTTCCCCACCGTCCCATAATCTGACCGAACACGATGCTCATGCTCGCGGTATCCATCAGAAGGCTGAAGTTCTGTTTCTTCTTTCTGCTGTAAATCACCACCGCAATGCAGGCACCGATGATACCGCCGTAGATGGCAAGTCCGCCCTGGCGGATGTTGAAAATACTCAAAAGATCATCCTTATAATAGTCCCAGGCAAATATAACGTAGTAAATCCGCGCCCCGAGAATACCGGCTGCGATGCCGATCATCGCAAGATCGAGGTACTGCTCCGGGTTCTGCCCCGTCCGCTTTGCCTCTCTTTGGGCAATCCAGATCGCAATCATCATACCGGTTACGATCACGATGCCGTAATAGGCAATGGAAAATCCGAAAATACTGATGTTTTTTCCCACATGATCGAGATAAATCCCGAGATTGGGGAAATTAATTTCCATATCCATAGATTTTATTCTCTCTGATTTTCAGTTCATTGTTTCAACTCACAGTCGGTATTTTCACGGAGTCTGACATGTCGAAAATAGTTCGACTGTGACCTGCCTCATGTCAGTGGAGGATACCGATTTCTCTCCGCCCGCCACTGCCGTTATGTTTCTTTTAACAATTCATCCCACCGCTTTAGAAGCGGGGGACTTCTTGTCTACTGGTGTTAAACGTTAAAACGGAACAGGATGACATCGCCGTCGCGGACAATGTAATCTTTTCCTTCCATACGCACAAGGCCTTTCTCTCTTGCCCCTGCGTAGGAACCGCAGTCGAGCAGATCCTGATAATTGACAACCTCGGCTTTGATGAATCCGCGCTCGAAATCGGTGTGGATTTTTCCGGCTGCCTGCGGTGCTTTTGTTCCGACTTTGATGGTCCATGCACGGGTCTCATCCTCTCCTGCTGTAAGGAAGCTCATGAGGCCGAGCAGACGGTAGCTTGCTGCGATCAGTTTTTCCAGGCCGGACTCGGTAAGACCAAGATCCTCGAGGAACATTTTTTTCTCATCCTCTTCGAGTTCGGAGATTTCTGCCTCGATCTCGGCGCAGATAACGAATACTTCGCTGTTGTGCTCTTTTGCATATTCGCGGACGGACTGTACATAGGAGTTGTTTGCGCCGTCGTCAGCGAGATCATCCTCTGCTACGTTTGCTGCGTAGATGACCGGTTTGCTGGTCAGCAGGTTGTACTCTGCGATCCATTTCTCCTCGTCCTCGTTCTGCAGCTCCATCAGGATGGCATCTTTTCCGTCCTCGAGCAGTTTTTTCAGACGCTCCTGGAATTCGAGCTCTTTTGCTGCCTCTTTGTCCATTCTTGCAGATTTTGCAGTTTTGGAAATACGGCGCTCGAGTACCTCAAGGTCGGCGAAGATCAGCTCAAGGTCGATGGTCTCGATATCACGGAGCGGATCAATGCTGCCGTCTACGTGGATAACGTTCGGATCCTCGAAGCATCTGACAACGTGAACGATAGCGTCTACCTCACGGATATTGGCAAGGAACTGGTTTCCAAGTCCCTCTCCTTTGGATGCACCTTTTACAAGACCTGCGATGTCAACGAACTCGATGACAGCCGGTGTTACTTTCTTGGACTGATAGAAATCTCCGAGCTGCTGCAGACGCTTGTCCGGAACCGGCACGATGCCGACATTCGGGTCAATGGTACAGAACGGATAGTTTGCGCTCTCTGCTCCTGCTTTGGTCAGGGAATTGAAAAGTGTACTTTTTCCGACGTTCGGAAGGCCCACGATACCTAATTTCATAGTAATCTATATCTCCTTTGTTTTTATTTTTCGCTTCTTTTTCTGTTCGGGTTCTTTTTATGCACAAAAAGAGCCCAATGCAACTATAAATTATAGCACACGGGCTCTTTGATTTCAATGGATTTTAATCTCTTGACTGTACCATCAGAAGAATGCCGCCCTCGTACGATACATGCGCGGTCTCCTCGACGATCTCATTGCTCACGCACAGACCACCCGAAGTATTCGGCAGATAGTGATGGTCGAGCGGGTAGGCGAAGCCCTCCAGGGTGATGGATGCGACTTCCTTTTCCAGCGGGAAGAACGAAACGTACTTTCCGAACTGATCTTCTTTCCGGATTTCAAACGAAGTTTCCACCGGAATCGTAATCAGATTGCGGCTGTCCACGATGTAAGCCGGAATTTTCTTCTCCCATGCCGTTTTCAGGTTCTGCACAATACTTAAGAAATGGTCGAGTCTTCCTCCTGTTGCTCCGAGGATCGTGATTTCACTGCTTCCCAGAACAATCGCCTGCTGAAATGCGATGTCCGTGTCCGTATTGTCCTTCATGGGATTAAATTCCCGGATCGGTGCGACATGGTTCTCCTTGTAATAATTTAAAATCTCCGGAGATAAACTGTCAAAATCTCCCAGAATATACGTCGGCATAATCTGGTAATGGTAGCAGAACTCCAGTCCCCGGTCTGCTGCCAGGATAATATCAAACTGCTGTTTCTGAAGATATGGGAAGGCAAAATCCGGTTCGATCATCCCTCCCGAAATAATACATGTTCTCACGTTTCCCTGCCTCTTTTTTCTGTCTTTTTGTATCTTATTCTGCCTTTTTGCTGTATAAAGAAATTTTTTCCTGCAGCTCGCGCACGTTCTGCTCGATGTTGCTGCCAAATACAGCAGAGCCTGCCACGATGATGTTGGCACCTGCCGCAAGGACTTCATCGATGGTCGCGCGGTTGATGCCGCCATCGACCTGAATGTGCACATGCTCCAGTCCCTTTTCATCCAGCATTCTGCGGAGCGTACGGATCCTCTCCGTCGACTCCGGGATATACTTCTGGCCGCCGAAGCCAGGATAAACGCTCATAATCAGAATCATTTCTACCTGATCCATCACGTCCGTAACCGCAGAAAGCGGCGTATCCGGATTTACGGCAACTCCGGCATCTGCGCCTGTTTCATGAATCTTTTTCACGGTTTCTGCCAGATCGCGGCATGCCTCCGCGTGAACCGTGATCATATCCGCCCCGCAGCTTTGAAATTCTTCTACGTACCGCTCCGGGTCCTTTACCATCATATGAACATCAAAATACAGACTGCTTTCTTTTCGGATCGACTTTACCACCGGCATTCCAAACGAAATGGATGGTACAAACATTCCATCCATAATATCGATATGAAGCCACCGGCACTCTGCTTTCTCTACCCTTTGGATCTGTTCTCCGAGACGGTTGAAGTCTGCGGATAAAATAGAAGGTGCCAACTGATATACTCGGCTCATGCTAGTATCTCCTCTTTTCCTGTTCTTTCAGTTCTTCATAGAACATGGTATAGTTTTCAAATCTTTCTTTGCTGATATTTCCCTGTTCCAGTGCCTCTTTGACGGCACAGCCCGGCTCTTTTCCGTGGATGCAGCCGAGGAAACGGCATTTTCCTTCGTACGGATGAAATTCCGGGAAAAAGTTTTTCAGCTCCTCTTTTTCCATATCGGTTGTATAAAGCGAGCTGAACCCCGGCGTATCGCACAGATACGTCTCATGGTCGATCGGGATCATCTGGGAATGGCGCGTCGTGTGTTTTCCTTTTTTCAGCTTTTTGCTGATCTCTCCGGTCTCCATCTGGATTTCTTTCTGCATCCGGTTTGTGATCGAAGATTTTCCGACGCCGGACGGACCGGCTACCACCGTTGTTTTCCCTTTCAGGTATGCTTCCACTTCCTGCATGCCCTGCTCTTTCGCTGCACTCACCGTAAAGACACGGTAACCGCAGTTCTCATAGACGCTTCGCAGATGGTCTGTGTAATCTTCCCCCGCAAGATCTCTTTTATTGAAACAGATTGCCGTCGGAACGTTCTGCTGTTCCATCATCACAAGAAAACGGTCCAGAAGCGTCAGGTTCGGGGTCGGATTTTCCAGCGCAAAAATCACAAGCGCCTGATCGATATTGGCCACTGCCGGACGGATCAGTTCATTTTTTCGCGGCAGAATCCGGGTCATATTTCCTGTTTTTTCCGCTTCATCCAGAATCTCGATTTCCACAAGATCTCCGACGAGCGGTTTCTGGCCTTCCTTTCGGAAAATTCCTTTTGCTTTGCACTCATAAATGCCGGATTCTTCTACGTCTACGTAGTAGAATCCGGCAATTCCTTTCATAATCTTTCCTGTCATACTCACCCTTCACTCAACGGAACCGATGGGTACTGTGCAATTGCCTGATAACTTCCGCTCGAATCCATCTCATAGAAGACGATTCTTCCGGTAGAAGAAGCAGACGATGAAGCACTCCAGTTGGTGTTGACAGAATACGGCCAGCTCGTAATGGCCTGTCCGTCCATGATGGTGATGGAGGTTTCGTTTCCGTTTCCATCATCCTGGATCAGCTCAATTTTTGCAATACCACCCTGATACTGATCCGGCGCACTTAAGGTCTGGCTGCAGGACCAGGTAACATCCGTAGCGGTATTTGCGCCCGGCTCGGCCGGTGTCGGGGTCGGTGTATTCTCATCCGGCGTCGTTGGCTGTGCACTTGGGCTGTTGACATAAATCGTAACGTCCGAACCTTTCTTCACTTTGGTTCCGATTGCCGGGTCAACCTCCATGACTTCACCCTCGGCCACCTTGCTGCTGGTTCCTGTTTTTACAATAATATTGAAATCGCTCAGGATTGATTTTGCAGTTTCCTCATCCAGACCAATTACATCACGGATTGCAATTTCTTCCGCGTCCTTTGATCCCTTGCTGACAACGAGGGTAACGGTGGATTCCGGTGCAACCTGGCTTCCTTCGGCCGGATCAACGGAAATTACGTATCCTTCGGCAACGGTATCGCTGAAATCCTCTGTGGTAGAAACCTGAAGTCCAAGCTGGGTCAGAGCAGCGCTTGCAGCGTCTTTCTGTGTTCCCACAATGCCGGTCGGAATCGTTACGGTTTCTTTTCCGGAGCTTACATAATACGTAATCGTTGCATTTTTATCGACTTTCGTTCCCGGTTTCAGATCCTGGCGGCAGATCTTTCCTGCCTCAATGACATCCGATGCCTCGGTTCCGCCGTTGACCACACCAAGTTTCAGGCTGTTTGCCAGTGTGGTTGCATCTGCCTCGGTTTTATTGGTCAGATCCGGAACGGTTACTTTTTCCTCTTCTTTGCTGCTGGAAGAAACAACTTCCGTGCTGCTCGAAGATGATGCGGAACTGGAAGAGGCTGCGGTCGGTCCTTTTCCGCCGACAATGCCGGCTGCCTGTGCAATAAAGTAGATCAGCATGCAGATGATGATGGCTGCAATCGCAAAACCGCCGATTGTGATGATCTTTTCGAGTTTGTTTCCGGCTTTGTCATCGTCGTCGTCATCGTCGTAGTAGGAATCGTCGTCATCCTCATCGTAGGAATCGCGGTCATCCTCTTCTTCGTCCTCATCCTCGTCTTCTTCGTCCTCGTAGCTGTAATCTTCGTCCTCTTCCTCATCCTCGATCTTGCTGTAGCGCTTGCGGGCCGGCTCCTCTGCCGTCTGCGCATTTGCCTTTGCTGCTGCGCCGGAACGGATCTGGCTTAACTCCTCTGCGGATACCATAACAGTCTCGGCGTGAGAGCTTAACGGAGTTACTTTTACGAAATTGCCCTGCGGCTCCATCAGCGAATGCTTCAAGTCGTCGATCAGCTCCGCCATGTTATTGTAACGGCGGTCCGGGCTCTTCTGGGTACATTTTAAGATAATCTGCTCCAGTGCGAACGGAAGGTTCGGGGTATATTTGGATGGAGATTCAATCTCCTCCTGCAGATGCTTGATTGCGATGGCAACGGTGGTGTCGCCGTCAAACGGCACTCTTCCGGTTACCATCTCGTACATGGTGATACCAAGGGAATAGATATCACTCTTATAGTCCGAATATCCGCCGCGCACCTGCTCCGGAGAGCTGTAATGTACGCTTCCCATAACGTTCGAACTGATCGTATTGGAAGAAGTTGCCTTTGCAATACCAAAGTCGGAAAGTTTTACTTTTCCGTCTGTGGAAATGATGATGTTCTGCGGTTTGACATCGCGGTGTACAATATTGCGGTTGTGTGCTGCTTCAAGACCAAGGGAAACCTGAATGGCGATGCTGGTTGCCTCTTTTACGCTCAGTTTTCCTTTGCGGTCAATGTAATCCTTCAGAGTAATTCCCTCGACAAGCTCCATGACGATATAGTAAACGCCGCGGTCCTCCCCGACATCGTACACGTTTACAATATTCGGATGGGACAGTCCTGCTGCGGCCTGTGCCTCCGTGCGGAACTTGCGGATAAAGGTTTTATCCTCCCGGAATTCCGGTTTTAAAACCTTGACGGCCACCATGCGGTTCAGCTTGTGGTCTTTTGCTTTGTAGACATCAGCCATACCGCCGGAACCGATCCGGCTTATGATCTCATATCGTTCTCCTAAAATAACGCCCTCTTTTAACATTCTTTCACCTCGTTTGTAAATGGTTCAACGACAATGACTGCGATATTGTCTCTGCCGCCATTTGCATTTGCTTTATCAATTAAACGTTTCGCCTTGTCCTCACCGTCTTCTCGGCAGATGAGTTCGAAAATCTCCTCATCCGTTACCATGTTGGAAAGGCCGTCCGAGCACATCACCAATTGATTGCCCTCTTCAAGCTGAATGTCAAAGAAATCAATCTTTACGGTATCCTGTGTGCCTACTGCTCTGGTAATAATGTTTTTGTCCGGGTGATTCCGCGCCTGCTCGGGAGTGAGTTCTCCAAGGCGCACCATCTCTGCGATCAGGGAATGGTCCTGCGTCACCTGGTCAAACGTGCCATCTGCTGCCAGATACAGCCTGCTGTCTCCTACGTTTGCAACGTAGGCATAGTTGCCGACAACCGTAGCTACTACCATCGTCGTACCCATGCCTTCCATGGATATATCTCGTTTTGCCTGCTCAAAAATCTGGCTGTTTGCTGCTTCAATTCCATGCCGAATGATCCGCACCGGGTTGAAATTCGTATCCCTTTTTACAGATTCCACCAGTACAGAAACACCGTAACGCGAAGCAAAATCGCCCGCGTTATGGCCTCCCATGCCGTCTGCAACGACAAAGAGGTTCGGAAGGTTTCCGACCGGAGAGGCGGAGGCAAACACAAAATCCTGGTTCATCGTCCGTTTCTGTCCGATATCGGTTGCAGAAAATACCTTCATGCTTTTTCTCCTGTATTGACAGCCGCTTTTTTACGGCTGTTCGTTTGATTTATCAATAAAACTTTTTCTTAACTGTCCACAGGCTCCGTCAATATCAGCGCCCATTTCCCTTCTAATAGTAACATTAATTCCGTATTTTTCAAGTTTATTTTTGAAATTCTCTACGACTTTTTTCGTTGATTTCACGTAATCGCGCTCTTTGATCGGGTTGACCGGGATCAGATTTACGTGGCAGTTGATATCCGAAATACGCGAGGAAAGCTCTTTTGCATCAGCCTCGCTGTCATTTTTTCCACCAACAAGAGAATATTCAAATGTAATCCTGCGTCCTGTTTTTGCAAAGTAATTGCGACACGCATCAAGTACCTCATCAATGGAATATTTATTGGCGATCGGCATCAGCTCACGGCGCTTCTCATCGTTTGGTGCATGGAGGGAAAGTGCCAGGGTAATCTGGAGTCCCTCATCCGCCAGTTTATACATATTCGGTACAATTCCACAGGTTGAAACCGTGATATTCCGCTGGCTGATATTGAGACCCTCCGGGCTGGAAAGCAGTCGCACAAAACGCACCAGATTGTCGTAATTATCCATCGGCTCTCCCGTCCCCATCACAACCAGATTGGAGACCCGCTCCCCTGTGTCCTCCTGAATCCGGTAAATCTGATCCAGCATCTCCGACGGTGTCAGACACCGCACCAGTCCGCCGATTGTGGACGCGCAGAAGCGGCAGCCCATCCGGCAGCCGACCTGGGATGAGATGCAGACGGAATTTCCGTGGTAGTACTTCATCCAGACGCTCTCGATCACGTTGCCGTCGCTAAGGCGGAACAGGTATTTTCTCGTTCCGTCGATTTTAGACTCCTGCACCTGCACTTTTTCGAGACAGGTAAGCGGATACTGTTCCTTTAATTTTTCCCGGAAGGCAAGCGAGAGATTCGTCATCTCATCGTAGCTGCCCGCCAGACGATGATGCATCCAGTCGTATAACTGTTTGGAACGGAATGGCTTTTCTCCCATCTGCTGGCAGGCGTCCTTTAATTCGTCTAAGGTCATTGATTTAATATCCATCTGTTACGCCCGTCCTTCCTCTGTTTTCCGGAATTTTGCAAGGAAAAATCCGTCTGTCTTGTGTACCCCCGGGATCAGCTGCAGCTGTCCTTCGGCCGTTTCTCCGCTTTTCAGCTCATCCGGCAGCAGTTCATCCAGACTGACTGCTTCAAACGGGAACTGTTCCAGAAACCATGCGGCATTCTCGCCGTTTTCTTTTCTGTTGACGGTACATGTGCTGTACAACAGTGTGCCGCCCGGCTTTACGTACGATGCGGCATTTGCAAGGATTGCCCGCTGAATCCGTACCAGCTCCTCTTCTTTTTCTTTTGAAGCGTAATATTTGATATCCGGCTTTCTGCCGATGACGCCGTATCCGGTGCACGGCAGGTCTGCAATCACAACGTCCGCTTTTCCGATCCATTCCGCATCGAGCTGTTCCGCATCTTTTACCTTCGGCACGACGCAGGAAACACCTACTCTCTGCACATTTTCCCGGATCAGATCGACCTTGTATTCGGTGAGATCACGCGCTTCCACGCATCCCTGATTTCTCATTTTATCTGCTGCATGGAGGCTCTTTCCGCCCGGTGCCGCGCAGAGATCCAGCACCTGGTCACCCGGCTTTGGATCCGCCAGATGCGCCGCCATCATGGAGCTCACATCCTGAATCTGGAACCGGCCTTCCTGGAAGGCATTCAGTGATGCGATCGTCTCAAAGTTTTTCAAATAGAACGCCTCGCCAAGATACGGCGCTTTTTCCAGCTCTGCCCCCTGGCTTTCCAGGCTTTTCTTCGTCTCCTCGATCGTATTGTTCCAGCGGTTGATACGGATCGTCACCTGTTTTTCTTTCAGGAAATCCGCCATCATCGTTTCTGCCGTTTCTTTTCCGTACTGGGATACGAACTCCTCAACCAGAAATTCCGGCATGGAGTATTTCACGGAAAGATACTGCGTAGTATTGTTCTCCTTCGGCATCGGCAGATGATCTTTCTCCCGCACGATCGTGCGCAGAACGCCGTTGACAAAGCCCTTTAAGTTGTAAAAATGCTTCTTTTCCGCCAGTTTCACCGCCTCATTGACGACTGCCGAATCCGGTACTGCGTCAAGAAAACGGATCTGGTACACCGACATCCGTAAGATCGCACGAATCACCGGCTTGCATTTGTTGATCTTGATTTTGGAATACTGATTGATGATGTAGTCATTCTGGATGCCGTATTCCACGGTTCCCTCGCAGACCCGCTTGATAAACGCACGGTCCTGCCGCGGCAGGAACTGGTATTTATCGAGGGCGTCCCTTACAGCAAGATGGCAGGGCGTTTTCTCCCTGTCCATCTCAAGCAGAATGTTCATAATCAGCTCTCTTGTATTGATTGTATCAGTCATCATTTCTCCTAAATGCTCCGGATAAAATCAGCAGCCGGAGCAGCTGCAGCAGAGAACCGATCACCGCTGCCACGTATGTCATGGCTGCAGCCCAGAGTACTTTCTTGACTCCGTCGTGTTCCGTCTCTGTCACCATACCGCCCTCACTGAGCATTTTTAATGCTCTTCTCGACGCATCGAACTCGACCGGAAGTGTTACCACCTGGAATGCCAGTGCCAGCACAAACAGCCAGATACCGGCTTTCACCAGCATTGGAAGGCTGAAAATCAGTCCGATCAGGAACAGCGGCCAGAAAAGCTGGGATCCAAGGTTCGCTGCCGGAACAATGGCGCTTCTTACTTTCAGCGGCACGTAATCCGTATTATGCTGTACGGCATGGCCGCACTCATGCGCTGCGACGCCGATCGCTGCGACCGAGGTTGAATCGTAAACCGCATCCGATAAATTCACGGTTTTTGTCCGCGGATCATAGTGATCGGTCAGTTTACCGGATACGTGGCGGACGGTCACATCGTAGATGCCGGCCTGATGCAGAATGCGCATCGCCGCCTCGCGTCCCGTCATGCCGCTGTACGAGCGGACGGTCTGATATTTGCTGAAAATCGTGTTCATGCGGGCGGATACCGCCATGGAAATCAGTGCGGCAAGAATCACCAGCAGATACGTACTGTCATAAAAAAGTCCCATATCGTTTTTCTCCTTTTTTCTCAGGCACAGCAGCCATCACACCGCTGTGCAGTTCCCCGCCTTAACTTCAGGTTGCTTTTTCTCTTTTATTCGCCAAGTCTGGTACCCGGCTCGATCGCATAGCCGCGCAGGAAATCGGCGGTCTTCATCCGTTTCTTTCCTTCGAGCTGCAGCTCCTCGATCACCAGAATGCCGTCTCCCGTCTTTACATGGAGGCCTGTCTCATCTGCCACCCAGACTTTTCCGGCACTCTTCGTCGGATTCTGTCCCGGAATTTTCGAGAACAGATCGCCGCCGAACATGGCAATGACTTTGGCATCCCAGATTTTCAGGTTCTTTCCGTTTACTTTTGTAAAAGCACTCGGCCACGGGCTCATCGCACGGATCTGACGTTCGATCTCAACGGCACTCTTCGTCCAGTCGATCTTTCCGTCTTCTTTTTTGATCATCCGCGCATACTCTGTGGTGCTTATCTCCGGCTGTTTTTCCGGTGTCACTTCGCCTTTTTCAAGTTTTGGAAGTGTCTCCACCAGAAGTTTTGCTCCGGCTGCAGCGAGCTTGTCAAAGAGACTGCCGCCGGTCTCATCTGCTGCAAGCGGAACTTCCACTTTCGTCAGCATATCGCCTGTGTCGAGGCCTTCATCCATCTTCATAATGGTTACGCCGCTCACTTCATCGCCGTTCATGACAGCCCACTGGATCGGCGCTGCTCCGCGGTAAGCCGGAAGCAGGGATGCATGAACGTTGATGCATCCGTATTTCGGCATGTCCAAAATCTCTTTTGGAATAATCTGGCCGAATGCAACGACAACGATCACATCCGGCTCCATTTTCCGGATTTCCTCGATCGCCTCTGCATCCCGCACGCGGCGCGGCTGATAGACCGGAAGGCCGTGTTTTTCGGCTGCCTCTTTCACCGGTGTCGGCATCATCTGTTTTCCGCGGCCCTTCGGTTTGTCCGGCTGGGTCACAACGCCTGTGATCTCATAACCGGCCTCCACGAGTGCCTCAAGTGTTCCCACGGAGAAATCCGGGGTTCCCATAAATACCACTTTCATCTGAAGTCATCTCCTTTATTTTAAGACTTACTCTTCGTCCTCGTACTCCTCATACTCATCGTACGTGTTGTCCCAGAGTTCGCCTTCTACTTTTTCTGTATACATATGTCCATCAAGGTGATCGCACTCGTGGCAGATGCAGCGGGCAAGAAGTTCTGTTCCCTCCAGTTCAAACGGCTGCATGTCGCGGTCCAGCGCTCTTACCTTTACGTAATTCGGACGGGTTACTGTACCGGATTTTCCCGGAAGGCTTAAGCAGCCTTCTGCTCCTGTCTGGCTTCCTGAAGTCTCCAGGATTTCCGGATTGATCAGAAGATGTGGGGTTCCATCCACATCCATGACTACGATTCTCTTTAAGATGCCGACCTGCGGTGCGGCAAGGCCGACACCGTTTGCCTCATACATGGTGTCAAACATGTCGTCGATCAGCTCGCTGATTCTTGGTGTCATCTTCTCCACCGGTCTGCATTTTTTCGTTAATACGCGGTCGCCTACGACTCTGATTTCTCTGATTGCCATAATTCTTTTCCTTTCTTTTGCTCTTCTATTATAAATAATCTATGTGTAAATAGTATGAAAAAACTAATACTTTCTGCTGAAGTCAAACTGTAAATAAACGGTACGAAAGCCTTTGTTAATCTCGATATACCGCTCCAGTTTTTCCCGCAGCCCTGCCAGCACCTCTTCCTGCGGCGCGCGTACATACACGGCCATGCGGTACAGGTCATTGATTTTCGACACTGCCTCACTTGCCGGGCCGATGATCTGGACTTCGCGGTTTCCCCGGATGCGGATGAGATATCTGCGAATGTATTCCATCGCCTGCGTCAGATGCGCTTCATCCTCCCCGGCTCCGTGGATCGCCAGAAGCTCCGCCGCCGGGGGATATCCCATCAGACGGCGGTAGTCCATTTCTTTCTCATAAAATGCCCCGTAATCCTGCTCTGCCGCCGTCTGAATGCTGTAATGTTCGGGATGGTACGTCTGAATGACTGCCATTCCCGGCTTTTCGCCTCTTCCGGCGCGGCCGACTGCCTGCGTCAGCAGCTGGAACGTACGCTCCCCGGCACGGTAATCGACTGCATTCAGGGAGAGATCCGCCGCCAGCGCTCCCACCAGCGTGACATTCGGGAAATCGTGGCCTTTTACGATCATCTGGGTTCCAATCAGGATATCGGCCTCCCCCGCCGCAAATGAGGACAGGATTTCTTCATAACTGTTTTTCGTTTTTGTCGTGTCGCCGTCCATCCTAAGAACGCGTGCCTTTGGAAACAGCTTTTTCACGTTCTGCTCGATCTGCTGTGTGCCGGCACGGAAGCCGCCGATGTACGGGGAACCGCACGACGGGCACGCATGTACCTGCGGTGTTTCATAACCGCAGTAATGGCAGACGAGCTTTCCGTTATTGTGTGCTGTCAGTGATACATCGCAGTGCGGGCATTTCATCACATGGCCGCATGCACGGCACGAGACGAAGCCCGCATAGCCTCTGCGGTTCAGAAACAGTACAACCTGTTCCTTTTTTTCAAGTCGTTTTTCGATCTCTTCCCGCAGTTTTCCGGACAGAATCGAACGGTTTCCCATCTGTAATTCTTCCCGCATATCCGCGATCCATACGGACGGAAGTGCTGCATTTCCGTACCGCGCATCCATCCGGAACAGCGCGTACGCTCCCGTCTCGCAGGCGTAAGAAGCATCCACCGACGGCGTTGCCGAACCCATCACCACATGGGCATGCTCCAGCCCGGCGCGGCGCACGGCGGTCTCCCTTGCATGGTAGCGCGGCGTCACTTCACTTTTATAGGAGGTTTCATGCTCCTCATCGATTACGATCAGCCCCAGATCCGGAAACGGTGCAAAGAGTGCGGAACGCGGACCGATCATAATACTGACCTCCCCGCGCCGCGCGCGCTCCATCTGGTCGGCGCGCTCGGACGGTGTCATCCGCGAGTTGACCACCGTGACCCTTGTTCCAAACCGTGCGCAGAACCGCTCCACGTTCTGATACGTCAGCGCAATCTCCGGGATCAGCACGATCACCTGTTTTCCTTCCTTCAGCACTCGCTCCATCAGCTCCATATAGACGAGCGTTTTGCCGCTTCCCGTCACACCGCGGATCAGGCAGGGGCGGTTCTGTCCTTCCCATTCCTTTCGAATGCCGTCCACCACGGCCTGCTGCTGTTCGTTTGGTTTTCCCGCAGTTGTTCTTCCTGCCGCATCAGATACCGGATTTCTCCAGGTGCTCGTACGGCGGATTTCCAACACGCCCTGCTCTTCCATCACGTGCAGCGTATCTGCCGTGATTTTCAGTTTCTTGCTCACAACCGGCCCTGGAAGAACCGGCTGGGCCAGCAGCGCGTTTAAGAGACGGATTCTCGCTTTATAATTTTTCTTTCTGTAGTTTTCCAGCAGCTCCTCACATCTCGCAGGATCTGCAAGAAGCGCAATTTCGCGGGTTTCTTTCCCGCGCGCCTTTACTTTGACTGGAAGCACCGTCTTTAACGCCTGGATCATCGTCGATCCGTACGTATGACGCATCCACGCGGCGAGCGCGATGAGCTTCGTCTCTACGGTCGCCGCATCCTTTTGTACCGCGAGGATGGCCTTCATCCGGTCCTGCGGATATTTCGGCTCGTTTCCGACGGAAAGCACATAGCCGGTGATCGTGCGGTTTCCGTTTCCAAACGGAATCTGTACCGCCGTTCCCGGACCAATCTCCCCTGTCAGTTCCGGCGGAACCTTGTACTGAAAGGTCCGGTCCAGTTTTTCATTTGTGATGTCTACGATTACATCAGCGTAAACGCTGCTCATACATTTCCCTTACTTTCTTCCAGTATTTCCCGGATCAGCACGCGCTCATCCATCTCGTACCGTTTCCCCTTCCGGATCTGATACGTTTCGTGGCCTTTTCCCGCGAGCACCACGAGATCGCCCGGCTGCCGGTTTTCGATCACATACCGGATCGCCTCCTTACGGTCTGCAATCTCAACGAAAGCGCCTTCTGTTTTCCCGATTCCCGTCCGGATATCGTCCAGAATCGCCTGTGGTTCCTCATCCCGCGGATTGTCCGAGGTGATGACGGTCAGATCCGCCAGACGCCCCGACACCTCTCCCATCTGGAATCTCCGGTCCCGCGCGCGGTTTCCGCCGCAGCCGAAGAGACAGATCAGGCGCTTCGGATGGTACTTCCGCAGTGTCTTTAACAGGCTTTCGAGGCTCATCGCATTGTGTGCGTAGTCAATGAGAAGCGTCATTTCCGGATACACCGGAACTGCCTCACACCGCCCACGGACGCGGACTGCGGAAAGTGCCTCCTGCATCGCCTTTTCCGGGATTCCCATCTGCGCGCAGACCGCAATGGCGGCAAGCGAGTTGGAAACGGAAAACAGACCCGGCAGATCTACCCGTACCGGAAAATCCGCTGCGCCCTGCACCCGGTATGAGACACCGAGCACGCCGGGCGCCTGATCGAGTGCTGCATCTGCTGCCATAAAATCAGCTTTTTCCCTGCATCCGAATGTCACCAGACGGCAGGTGCTCTGCCTTATGATCTCCGGAAACCTTTTGTCATCCCGGTTTACAATTCCGGTTCTGCAGGTGCGAAGCAGCTTCTTTTTGCAGGACAGATATTCTGCAAACGATGCATGCTCCCCGGCGCCGATGTGGTCGTTTCCAATGTTGGTGAACACACCGTAATCAAACGTAATTCCATCACACCGGTGCTGTTTTTCCGCCTGCGAGGAAACCTCCATCACAACATGGGTGCAGCCCTCCCGCATCATTTCAGAAAACAGCTTCTGCAGCACAACAGGCTCCGGCGTTGTATTTTCTGACGGAATGCTTTTTTCCCCGATCCTCGTCTCGATCGTTCCGATGAGTCCTGCGCGGATCCCTGCTTTTCGCAGGATTTCGTAAATCATATATGCAGTCGTCGTCTTTCCCTTCGTGCCGGTCACTCCGATTGTCACAAGGTGCTGCGCCGGATCGTCCTCCCAGGCACAGGAAAGCTGTGCGAGTGCTTCTCTGCTGTCCTTTACTACGAGTACGGTTACCTTTTCCGGAATCCCTTCCAGTTCCCGCTCCGCAACCAGGATAGCAGCGCCCCTCTCGACTGCTTCCTCTGCATATACGTGCCCGTCCATCCTGTTTCCGCGGATGCAGACAAACACGTTCTGCGGCTGTACTTTTCTGCTGTCGCATGTGATTCCTGTAACTTCCGCATCCAGACTGCCCTGCTGGAGCTGATATGCGATCCGTTTTTGTAACGTGCGCATGTTTTTCATGCCGGGACCTCCCTTTCACGTTTCAAATCCCTACGACTCAGATACTTTTATAGAATACCATAGTCCGAAAAACATTTCAATGTGCGTAATGTCGGTTTCTTCTTGATTTTTGCCCCCATAAACTTTATAATAGTTTTATATTGATGCCTGGTTTTTTCGTATCAAAATCTATGAACTGCAAAGAGAGGTATCTTCCAATGAAAAGAAAAAAAATAGTTGTTGCACTGGGACACAAAGCTCTTGGAACGACGCTGCCGGAACAGAAAGCAGCCGTAAAACGTTCCGCAAAAGTAATCGCAGATCTCGTTGCTGCCGGCGCTGATGTTGTCATCACCCACAGCAATGCGCCGCAGGTCGGCATGATCCACATGGCGATGAATGAATTCGGCAAAATGCACACCGACTACAGCGCAGCCCCGATGTCTGTCTGCTCCGCTATGAGCGAAGGCTACATCGGCTACGACCTGCAGAACGCCATCCGTGCTGAGCTTCTCCGCAGAGGAATCTTCAAAACCACATCCACGATTCTTACACAGGTTGAAGTAGATCCGTACGACGATGCCTTCAACAATCCGGTCAAACTGATCGGCCGTACGCTTACCAAAGAGGAGGCTGACGCAGAGGAAGAAAAAGGAAACTACGTAACGAAAACCGAGGAGGGCTACCGTCGAATCGTTGCTGCTCCGAAGCCGCAGGATATCGTAGAGATCGACTCCATCCGTCTTCTTCTCGATGCCGGACAGGTTGTCATCGCAGCAGGCGGCGGCGGAATCCCGGTTCTCCCGCAGAATGAAGAGTTAAAGGGTGCATCCGCAGTCATCGAAAAAGACCTCACCAGCGGCCTGATGGCAGAAATGCTGAACGCAGACATGCTGATGATCCTGACCAGCGTGGAAAACGTTTCCATCAACTACGGTACCCCGGACGAAAAACCGCTGGAGCACATCACCGTTGCTGACGCGAAGAAATACATCGCAGAAGGCCAGTTCGGAGAAAACTCCATGCTGCCGAAGATGGAAGCAGCTGTTTCTTTCCTCGAGAAAGGCATCGGCCGTACCGCAGTCATCACTTCCATTGATTCTGCACTCGCCGGATTCCAGGGAAAAACAGGTACGATTATCGAGTAATACAAAGTATACAAAAAAGGATTCCCGCGAGTGGGAATCCTTTTTTCTACTCTTTTTTCGGACTAAAAAGCCAGATTAGAAAGTAAATTTATCTGCAAAGTAAGCATCGAGATCCTCAATTTTAATTCTCTCCTGCTCCATGGTGTCACGGTCACGGACGGTAACAGCACCATCGGTCTCGGAATCGAAGTCGTAGGTGATGCAGTACGGAGTACCGATCTCATCCTGACGGCGATACCGTTTTCCGATATTTCCACGGTCATCAAACTCGCAGTTGTATTTCTTGGACAGCTCTGCAAAGACTTTCTCAGCGCCCTCGTTCAGCTTCTTGGAAAGCGGAAGCACACCGATTTTTACCGGTGCCAGTGCCGGATGGAAATGCATCACAGTACGAACATCATTCTTCTCTGCGTCGAGAACTTCCTCGTCATAAGCGCTGCACAGGAATGCCAGAACGACACGGTCAGCACCAAGAGACGGCTCGATAACATACGGGATGTATTTCTCGTTCTTCTCTGGATCGAAATAGGTCATATCCTGTCCGGATACATTCTGATGCTGGGTCAGGTCGTAATCGGTACGGTCTGCGATTCCCCACAGCTCGCCCCATCCGAACGGGAACAGGAACTCGATATCGGTTGTTCCCTTGCTGTAGAAGCACAGCTCTTCCGGAGAATGGTCTCTTGCACGCATCTCTTCGTCTTTCATGCCGAGGCTCTTCAACCAGTTGATGCAGAAGCCTCTCCAGTACTGGAACCAGTCAAGGTCGGTGCCAGGCTCGCAGAAGAACTCCAGCTCCATCTGCTCGAACTCACGGGTACGGAAGGTGAAGTTACCCGGTGTAATCTCGTTACGGAAAGATTTACCGATCTGACCGATTCCGAACGGAATTTTCTTTCTGGAAGTACGCTGTACGTTTTTGAAGTTTACGAAGATACCCTGTGCAGTCTCCGGACGAAGATATACGGTGTTCTTCGCATCCTCTGTAACACCCTGGAAGGTTTTGAACATCAGGTTGAACTGACGGATATCGGTAAAGTTATGTTTTCCGCAGGACGGACACGGAATCTGATGCTCCTCGATGAAGTTCTTCATCTCTTCCTGGGACCATGCGTCTACACTGCCGCCTTCGATTTCAATGCCTTTTTCCTCGCAGAAGTCTTCGATCAGCTTGTCTGCACGGAAACGCTCGTGGCACTCTTTACAGTCCATCAGAGGATCGGAAAATCCGCCGAGATGACCGGAAGCTACCCATGTCTGCGGGTTCATCAGGATCGCGCAGTCAACACCTACGTTGTGCGGGCTCTCCATCACGAATTTCTGCCACCATGCTTTTTTCACGTTGTTTTTCAGCTCAACACCGAGCGGGCCGTAATCCCAGGTATTTGCCAGGCCGCCGTAGATTTCGGAACCCGGATATACAAAACCTCTGGATTTTGCTACTGCCACAATTTTGTCCATTGTCTTTTCCATAGTTAGTTACTCCTCTATTTTATTTGTTTACTTACCATAAACAACAATAACAGGACTGGCAAGAAGAACGTCCTGCTCATATTCCTGCTCTGTTTCTTCTGTCTTAGTCTGCTCTGATGATGACGCAGAATCACTCTCTGTGGACTTTGTGGTCCACTCGCCGGCCGTATCCACCGTGTTTTTTCCTTTGATCACGGCTGTACCGGAAACGCAGAGCACCGGATCTTCCGTTACGATTTCCAGCGGCTCCTCGCAGACAATCACGCGTACATGCTTAACGCCTTTGACCGCATCTTCGACTGAAACCTCATTGCCTTTAGAATCGACAAAGGAAGCGGAAAAATCATATCCCGCTTCTTCTGCCTCATCCAGCGTGCCTGCGAAAAATTCTGCTCCGTGATAATCCGCGTAGGACTGGTAATCTCCGTATTCCATCCGGATCTCCACCTTGTCCTCTTTGATCTGGCATTTTTCCAGCTTCACGGAATCCGCATCGCCGCGCTCCTCTGTGAATTTTTTGATGTCATCCTCCACAAAGACCTTCAGTTCGTCTTCCGTGTAATCATCGTCTTTGCTGTAATCTTCCACAATAGCTTCTGTCACAACACCATTTTTGCTCACATAGACAGATGTCGTTGTCACATCTTTTAACTTCTCACAGCCCGACAGCAGCACGGAAGCCGCTGTCAGAACTGCGAGAAGCTGTCCTGCTTTTTTCATAAAAATCCTCTAAAAACCGCCTGAATTATTTGTTGCGGTAAATGATATCGTCTCTTCCCGGTCCGTTGGAGATCATGGTGATCGGGAATCCGATTTCTTTCTCTACAAACTCGATGTAGTTTCTGCAGTTCTCCGGCAGATCCTCGTATTTCTTGATGCCACGGATATCGCATTTCCAGCCCGGAAGCGTTTTCAGCACCGGTTTTGCTTTCTCAAGAATGCTGGTGTTCGGGAAATCGTGGATTTCTTTTCCGTCTACTTCGTATGCTGTGCAGACCGGAATCTCATCCAGATAGCCAAGTACGTCAAGTACGGTGAACGCTACATCGGTGGTACCCTGCATTCTGCAGCCGTAACGGGAAGCAACACAGTCGAACCATCCCATACGTCTCGGACGGCCTGTGGTTGCACCGAACTCTCCGCCGTCTCCGCCGCGTCTTCTGAGCTCATCTGCCTCATCGCCGAAGATCTCGGAAACGAAAGCACCTGCTCCTACTGCGCTGGAGTAAGCTTTGCATACGGTTACGATTTTCTTGATTTCATACGGCGGAACACCTGCTCCTACTGCGCCGTAGCCGGCCAGTGTGGAAGAAGAAGTTACCATCGGGTAAATTCCGTGATCCGGGTCTTTTAAAGAACCAAGCTGACCCTCAAGCAGGATCTCCTTGCCTTCCTGAATCGCGTTCCACAGGAATGCGGAAGTATCGCATACATATGGCTCAACCATTTTTTTGTATTCCATCAGCTCTGCATAGATCTCATCCGGATTTAACTGCGGTTTGTGATACAGATGCTCAAGCAGAATGTTCTTGGTCTCGCATACAGATTTCAGTTTCTCTTTCAGATGCTCATCGTCGAACAGCTCATTTACCTGGAAACCGATTTTTGCATATTTATCTGAGTAGAACGGAGCGATACCGGATTTGGTGGAACCAAAGGATTTTCCGCCCAGACGCTCTTCCTCATACTGATCGAACAGGATGTGGTACGGCATTACCATCTGTGCACGGTCGGAAATTTTGATCTTCGGTGCCGGCACTCCCTTCGAAACGATCTCATTTAACTCTTTGATCAGAACCGGAATATTGAGTGCAACACCGTTTCCGATTACGCTTGTTGTGTGGCTGTAAAATACGCCGGATGGAAGGGTATGAAGTGCAAACTTTCCATAGTTGTTTACAATGGTATGGCCTGCATTCGCACCACCCTGGAAACGGACAATAATGTCTGCCTCTTTTGCGAGCATATCGGTAATCTTACCTTTTCCCTCGTCTCCCCAGTTTGCTCCTACTACTGCCTTAATCATGTGACATCCTCCTAATTCAACGTATACTTGCGGCCTCTTTGTTTCGGCCGTTCATGCATAGTATACCATGTTTTCTTCATAAGTAAAACTTATTATTACTTATAAAATTTGTTTTTTTATTATTTCTGTTTATCAAACGCATCAGACGTTGATTTCCGCAGTCATGCCAAGTGCCTCTTTGTTTGCCTCAAGCACCGGATTAACTACGTTCTTCAGGAATGCGTCAACCTGTACGGATGCGCGGCCTGTGTATTTGGACGGATCCATCGTCTTTTCCAGCTCTTCTTTGGTCAGATGGAACATCTCATCCGCTGCGATCAGATCCAGAAGATCGTTGTCGCGGCCTTCCTCTTTGACATGTTTTCCGGCGATCATGGACAGCTCGCGGATTCTCTCATGCAGCTCCTGACGGTCGCCGCCTGCTTTTACCGCATCCATCATGATATTCTCAGTTGCCATAAACGGAAGCTCTGCCATCATGTGTTTTAAGATAACCTTTGGATAAACCACAAGTCCGTCTACGACGTTCATGCACAGATCCAGGATACCGTCGATGGCAAGGAAGCCTTCCGGAATGGAAAGTCTCTTGTTTGCAGAGTCATCGAGGGTTCTCTCAAACCACTGTACAGAAGAGGTGATGGCCGGATTTAATGCATCGGTGATCACATAACGGGACAGGGATGCGATACGCTCGCTTCTCATCGGATTTCTCTTGTATGCCATGGCGGAAGATCCGATCTGTCCTTTCTCGAACGGCTCCTCAACTTCTTTTAAGTGCTGCAGAAGACGGATGTCGTTGGAGAATTTTGTTGCGCTTGCCGCAATGCCTGCCAGAACGTTTAATACTCTCGTATCGACTTTTCTGGAATACGTCTGTCCGGAAACAGGATAGCAGTTCTTGAAGCCCATTTTCTCAGCGATCATCGGATCGATCTTGTCGATGGTCTCCTGATCTCCGTCGAACAGCTCTAAAAAGCTTGCCTGTGTGCCTGTTGTTCCTTTGGAGCCGAGCAGCTTTAAGGTGCTCTGTACGTACTCGAGATCTTCAAGGTCCATTAAGAATTCCTGCATCCACAGGGTTGCACGTTTTCCGACGGTGGTCGGCTGTGCCGGCTGGAAGTGGGTGAAGGCAAGGGTCGGCTGGTCTTTGTAGGTATCCGCAAATTTTGCCAGCTCAGCGATAACGTTCACCAGTTTTTTCTTCACCAGCTTTAAGGCTTCGTTCATGACAATGATATCGGTATTGTCGCCTACGTAGCAGCTGGTTGCTCCCAGATGGATGATTCCTTTTGCTTTCGGACACTGTACGCCGTAGGCATACACATGGGACATTACGTCATGACGGCAGACTTTCTCTCTTTCTTTTGCCACATCGTAGTTGATGTTCTCGGCATTTGCTTTCAGTTCTTCGATCTGCTCATCTGTAATAGAAAGTCCCAGTTCTTTTTCTGTCTCAGCCAGCGCAATCCATAACTTTCTCCAGGTACGGAATTTCATATCCGGGGAGAAGATGTACTGCATCTCCTTGCTTGCATAACGTTCGGAAAGAGGGCTTACATATCTGTCAGTTCCGCTCATAGACACGATTCTCCTTTTCTTGTCAAAATGTGTATTCGGTTTCTCTTTTATCCCCGCTCTTTTTCATCCCCAAAAACAGAACGGGGCGTATAAAGAGCGTGTTTGAAATACGTTTCAACCACGCTCTAGTATAACGCATGTTGTTTTTTTAGGCAAGTGCAACGTCGTTACTTCTCACGAAATTTTCCCAAAAAGCCCTGCATTCTGGCATTTTCGGAATCGAAGACTTCGTCCGGCGTTCCTTCCACGGCGATCACGCCCTGGTCCATAAAGATGACGCGGTTGGAAATCTCCCGGGCAAAATTCATCTCGTGGGTAACGATCACCATGGTCATATTCATCTCCGCAAGGGATTTGATGACCTTCAGCACCTCGCCTGTCAGCTCCGGGTCGAGCGCCGAAGTCGGCTCATCAAAAAAGAGCACCTTCGGGTTCAGCATCAGCGCACGCGCAATCGCAACCCTCTGACACTGACCGCCGGAAAGCTGACACGGATACGCCTTTTCTTTTCCTGTGAGTCCCATTTTCTGCAGCAGCTCTTCTGCCTGTGCTTCCACCTCCGCACGGTTGCGTTTCTGCACATGAATCGGCGCATCGCAGAGGTTTTTCATCACATCATAATGTGGAAACAGGTGGAAGCTCTGGAATACCATTCCAAAGTTTTCCTGAATTTTCCGCAGCACGGCCGGCTTTGCATAAACGGATTTTCCATTTTGCATGGTGACTGCCTGCTCGTCAAGATACGTCAGGTCACCGCCATCCATCGTCTCCAGCATCGCCGCACACCGCAGCAGCGTCGATTTTCCCGATCCCGACGGGCCGATGATCGAGAGCACCTCGCCCTCTTCTACTTTGAGGGAAATATCTTTTAACACTTCGAGATCCCCAAAGCTCTTTCTTACATGGTTCATTTCCAGATAAATCATATCGTTTTCCGCTCTCTTCTATAGTTAATGATAATAAGAAAATTTCTTTTCCAAAAGTTCCATCACCCACGCCACGACAAAATTGAAGATGTAGTAGAAAATACCGGCGGCGACGAACGGAACCATCGTGGTCTTGGCCGCCGCGATCTGTTTTGCGATCGTGAACATTTCCACATAGGAAATGGAAAAGGCCAGCGACGTATCCTTGACCAGCGTAATCACCTCATTGGTGATCGCCGGCAGAATCCGTTTCACAACCTGCGGCAGAATAATGCGGACAAACGTCTGTCCCTTCGAATAACCAAGAAGCTTTGCTGCCTCGTACTGTCCACGATCCATCGAAACGATGCCGGAGCGGTAGATTTCTGCAAAATAGGCGCCGTAGTTTAAGGCAAATCCGGTGATAATCGCCGGAAAGCGCCATTTTCCTATGTTCATACCGAACAGATAGAACGGTCCGAAGTAAACCACCATGAGCTGCAGCATCAGAGGCGTGCCGCGCATCAGGGAGATATAGAGCCGGAAAATTCCGCTCACAATCCGGTTTTTCGACATACGCCCGAAGGCGATCAGCAGACCGAGCGGCAGGGAAAATACGAGCGTCAGGACAAATATCGAGATCGTTCCCGCCATTCCGGTACTAAGCTGTGATAGAATCATGGACAACTTCATGCTGCTTTACTCTCCTTTTTTCTCCAGACACACCATGTCTGCGATTCCGTATTTTTCTGCGAGCTTGTCGAATGTTCCGTCGGCCAGAACCTGCTGCAGGCCTTCGTTTACTTTATCGCAGAGCTCGGTATTTCCTTTTTTGAATCCGATCGCATATTTCTCAGAGTTCAGGTGCTCGTCGAGGATTTTGTATCCTTCTCCGCGGCTTTCCAGCTGATATTTGGCAACGCCGATATCCATGGCAACCGCATCGATGGAACCTGCCTGAAGCTCTACAAACGCATTGTTATAATCCGGGAACTGCTGCAGAGCGGCGAAAGTATCGGCGAGTTCTTTCTGACCGCCTTCTTCCTCACTCTGTAAAAGATCGAGTGCTGCGGATGCTGCCTGCACACCAACCGTCTTTCCTGCCAGATCGGACAGGCTGTTGATGCCGGAATTCTCAGATACGACCATCACCTGGCTGTTGTCCACGTACGGATCGGACCAGGTGTAATCGTCCTCTCTGCCGTTCATGGTAAAGCCGTTCCAGATGCAGTCAATCGCACCAGAATTCAGCTCGGTATCTTTCGCATCCCAGTTGATCGGGGTTTTTACCAGCTTCCAGCCGTAAATCTCGCAGACTGCCTCGGCGAGCTCCAGGTCAAATCCGGTGTAATCGCCGGTCTCATCGTCCATGTAGCCGTACGGCGGGTATTCTGCATCGAAGCCCACGGTAAAGGTTGTCGTTCCGTCTGCGGAAGAGGATGCTGCTCCTGCTGATGAGGCAGATGTTTTTGCTGTGTCTGCAAAGCCGCAGCCAGCCAGCAGGGCAGATACACAAAAGGCTGCTGTCAAAATGCTAACCATTTTCTTTTTCATAATAATCTTCTCCTTTTCTACGTGATCATGTTATCACTGTACTACGCTAAACTAATTGGTATCCTACCATACTCCGGCACCGCCTGTCAACCCGCACCGGTTAAATAATCCAGAAAACCTGTTCCAACACAAAAAAGTCTCCGAAACGGTCAGCAGATTCTGCTTTTTTCCGTCTTCGGAGACTTTGATTTTTCTATTTTGGATAACTATTTATAAACCCTTGTTACACGGCTGCTGATATCGCAGAGCATCTCGTAATCGAAACGTGCCGCCGGGTTGGCGATCTCTTCGATCGTGATGGTCTCATCCCCGTCGGTTCCGACAAGCGTTACAACGTCCTCCACCTGCACATCCGGGATGTCGGTCACGTCCACCATCATCTGATCCATACAGATTCTTCCGATGATCGGTGCTTTTTTCCCGTGGATCAGCACACAGCCCTGGTTCGAGAGAGCTCTCGGATAGCCGTCTGCATAGCCGGCTGAAACAGTTGCGATCCGTGTCATCGGTTTCTCGGTCACATACGTGGCACCGTAGCTGACGCCGATGCCCGGGCCGACTTCCTTCACATGGATGACATGGCTCTTCCAGGAAAGCGCCGGGATCAGATCGAGACGCTCTTTTTTTACCTTCTCGGATGGGTAAATGCCGTAGGTGATGATACCGGAACGCACCATCTCAAAGCGGTGATCGTCAAATTCCATGATTCCGGCGGAGTTGCAGATATGGCGAAGCGGAATCGTCACGCCGCGCTCTGCTAAAAGTGCCGTCATCTTATCATATTTTTCCATCTGCATCGAACAGTACGTCTTGTCTTCCTGATCGGCGCAGGAGAAATGCGTAAACATACCTTCCAGCTCGATGTGCGGAAGATCCGCGATTTTTGCCGCCTCATCCGCATCGTGCTCTGTCACCTGGAAGCCGATCCGCGTCATGCCGGTATCGACCGCGAGGTGTGCTTTTGCTTTCCGGTTCTGGCGTGCTGCCTCTTTTTCGAGGGCAAGTGCCTGTGCGTAGCTGTCGATCGTCTGAGTGATGTCGTATTCCACAAGGTCGCCGTACTGGGACGGGGACACGTAGCCGAGAATCAGGATCGGCGCGGAAATGCCGTTTTCTCTGAGCTCGACAGCCTCCTCGATGGTTGCGGTTGCAAAATAATCAACCTGGTTTTCCAGATAGGATGCTACCGGAACGGCACCGTGGCCGTAGGCGTTCGCTTTTACAACGCCAAGGAGTTTCACGCCCTCCGGTAGTCTTTTTTTCACTTCTCTGATGTTATGCCCGATCGCTTCGAGTGAAATCTCTGCATAACAGCGTAAGTATCTGTTCACTTTTTTCCTTCTTTCTTTCCGTACTTTTTCTGAGACGCCAAAACGTGCCTGAAAACTCTTTCGGATTATTTTCAGACACGCTCTCGTATCAGATTCCGGCTGTGCCGGTTTTTATTTGTCCGGTCTGCGGATGGCGGAATAGATATTTTTTACATTTTTCAGCACTACATGCGTTCTTGTCGCATCGACGCCCGGAAGGCTCATCACCTGGCGGTGGATTTCTTCGAGTTCGTCGGATGAGTGACAGGAAATGCGGATAATCAAATCAAAATCTCCGGTCTGATAATAGCAGGATACGATGTACTCCAGTTTCTGGATCGCATCTGCAAAACTGTCAAAGAACTTCGGATGCTCCAGGCTGACTTCCATCAGCGCGGTCATCTCATTTCCCGTTTTCTTTTCGTCTACAATAATGGTGTATTCTTTAATCACTCCGGTTTCTTCCATTTTACGGATTCTCTCGATGACTGCAGAAACCGATAAATGAATCTCTTTGCTGATATTGGAAGCCGTCTCGCGGGCATTTTTCTGCAATATCTTCAGAATCTTATAATCAATGGCATCCATGTATTTTTCCTCCCATAAAAATTGACAGGGCTCTTCTTTCCAGATTTTAGCATAAAATTTCCCTGTCACTACCTTTCTATTATATCAAATTTTTCAGATAAGTCCAGTTTTTCCCAAAATATTTTATAGAAAGATTAGAATGCTTCTTTAAATTGCACAGATGCTCCTTTTTTCCTATTCTCCGAAGGTTTCCGCAATATCCTGCATCAGAATGCCGATCCCGAGGTGCTGCGGGCACTGCTTTTCACAGCGATAACAGTTGATGCAGTCATCGGCACGTTTGTCCTGACGCTCATACTCTGCACGAACCGCTTCGACGCCTTCCGTCGCTGTCCGGTTGTAAAGCGCAAACAAACCCGGGATGTTGATTTTTACCATGCACGGCATACAGCTCTGACAACCGGTGCAGCAAACCAGAAGTTCTGTTCCATTTTCCTGCATAGGGAAATTCCCCCTTTTTTGCTTTTCCGTTTTTCTATTATAGTACATTTCCCGTTCTGGAACAAGGCTGATCTTTGCGGACATTTTCACGCCCCTTTCACCCTGAATTTTCTCCTTTTTCAGTGTTTTGAAAATTTTTTAATTTTTTTCAAAAAAGGGGTTGACTTTTTCTCAGCTTTCCTGTAGAATACGTTTTGTCAGTGAGGCACGGCAGTCAACAAGACAGAGAAAAAAAATCAGTGCCCATCATCTGCGGGTGTAGTTCAATGGTAGAACACCAGCCTTCCAAGCTGGATACGTGGGTTCGATTCCCATCACCCGCTTCATCCAAAAGGATGTATATGCGCGAGTGGCTCAGGGGTGGAGTACAACCTTGCCAAGGTTGGGGTCGCGGGTTCGAATCCCGTCTCGCGCTCTTTTTATTACCGAAATTTCTTCACAGGAATTTCGGTTTTTTGTTTTTCCAAAAACTTTTTTTACCAAAGAAAGGAATTCTTATGATTCAGGACATTGCTCCGCATAAATATTATGTAGATTACCAGCCTTCTGTTCCGAACGATACGGATCTTGTTTTAATTTACGGTCATCATACAATTCTGTGCAATTTCGAAGATCCCGAGATCTGCTACCCTTCCATTGCGGAAATTGCAGCTGTTTTTCCGGAGATTAAAGAAAAGGCAAAATTTCTGTTCCGCATTGATGAGACAGACTATTATGAACTGCGCAGTCCGCAGCTTCCGGAATTTGGCATCTGGAAATACGAAAATACACTAATTCTTCGCAGCGCCGTTCCGGGATGGCTCGGGTTTGCCGGTATCACCGGTTACCAGATCCACACCTGGTACACCGACCACACCTACTGCGGCCGCTGCGGAACGAAGATGCATGCGCCTGGAAATGAACGCGCGATGCAGTGCCCTTCCTGCGGCGCGCTCTCCTATCCGGTCATCTGCCCGAGCGTCATCGTTGCCATCACCGACGGTGACCGCCTGCTGCTCACGAAGTACGCACCTTCCCACAGCAGCCACCGCCAGTACGCCCTCGTGGCCGGCTATACCGAGGTCGGTGAGACGCTGGAACAGACGGTGCACCGTGAAGTCATGGAAGAAGTCGGATTAAAGGTCAAAAATCTGAGATACTATAAGAGTCAGCCGTGGTCCTTCAGCGGCTCGCTGCTCGCCGGATTTTACTGCGATGTGGACGGCGATCCGTCCATTACCCTCGACCGCGAGGAACTCTCCGTTGCCGAATGGTTTGACCGCGATTCTCTTCCGGAGACGCCGAACCTCATCAGTCTGACCGGTGAAATGATCGAATGCTTCCGCCAGGGAAAAGAACCGAAATAAAAAATAAGAAATCATTTTGTGACTTAGTCACAGAACTTCCCGTTCTGCTGTGGTATTCTACATTCACAACAGAAAAACACTTACCGGGAAATAAAAAATCCCGTTTTAAAAAAGGAGGACTTCTATTATGTCATTAATTCATGTTACATCCGAAAACTTTGAAAAAGCTCTGCAGGCAGCACCTGGCGTTGCCGTTGTTGATTTCTTTGCTACCTGGTGCGGACCGTGCAAAATGCTCGCCCCGGTCATCGAAGAGGCAGCTGAGGATATGCCGGAGATCCAGTTCTACAAAGTAGACGTTGACGAAGCACCGGAGCTGGCAAGATCCTTTAAAGTCATGAGCGTTCCGACCCTCGCTTTCTTCAAAAACGGCGAACTCGTAAAGAAAAACGTCGGCGCCGTTTCCTATGAGGAGCTGGAAGAACTGATTAACTCTGTAAAATAAACAGCGTAATATTGGAAATGCAAGAAAAAACGTATCGGCACAAAAACCGATACGTTTTTTCTTGCATTTCTTTCCGTTCTTTTCTATCATGGAAGAAACGGCTGCTGCCGTAGTTTACAAAAGAACGTTTTTCTTCCGAAAGGAGTTTTATTTATGTCATCTTTTCTGGAATCCTGTTTTCAGGAGCATTATCCATTTTATTCAAAGCTTACCGCCGATGAACAGCAGACACTCGTGCTCTCTTCCGTCCTGACGACGTATCAGCGCGGCGATTTTCTCTACAGCTGTGACGATGACTGTCTCGGCGTTCTGCTTGTCCTCTCCGGCAAGCTCCGCATCTTTATCCAGTCCGGCGAGCAGCGGGAAATTACCCTGTTTACCACCGGTCCCGGCGAAGTCTGCACGCTGTCTGCCTCCTGTGCGATGCAGGAAATCAGCTTTGATATTCTGATTGAGGCCGAGGAGGAGACGAAAGTTCTCATCACTCCGGCCAGCACGTTCCGCAGACTGTTGAATCAGAATATTTACGTTGAAAACTACATTTACCGGGAAACAACGGAGCATTTTTCCGAAGTCATGTGGGCGATGGGCCAGCTTCTCTTTACGCGGCTTGACCAGCGCCTTGCCGGATATCTCGAGGATGAACGCATCCGCACCGGTTCCCCGGTGCTCTCCACCACGCACGAACAGATCGCGCGGAACCTCGGCAGTGCCAGAGAGGTCGTTTCCCGCACCTTAAAGTCGTTCGAGAAAGACGGCATCGTCGCACTCTCCCGCGGCACGGTCACGATTCTCGATGTCAAAAAGCTCCGCGGCATCTGCCGGATGCGCCGATAGTTCTTCTACGTGCGCAGACATTTTCCCACAGGCTCTGCCCTGCCGCTCGAGAAAATATTTTTCAAAAGCGTTCTAACGGCACTCCATCTTAATTTCAATCTCATTTCCTTCCACGGCCACCTTCGCATAACTTCCGACGATCAGCGGCATCGCCGGATGAAGGTGTCCGATGTCGAGATCCATCACGATCGGCACGTTGTATTTTCCAAGCAGATCCGTCACGGCGCGGTACTGGTCGAGTTCCCCGAATTTCTGTCCGAACTGCAGCGGGCGGCCAATCAGAAAGCCTTTCACATATTGGAACCAGCCGGCGTGCTCCATCTGCCAGATTGCGCGGCGGATCGCAAAGACGTTCAGATCGCACGCTTCCAGAAACCAGACAAAACCGTCCTCTTTATATTTTTCCACAAAATCAACCGTTCCGTCGTACTTCGTTCCAAGAATATTGACGAGACAGTCGAGACAGCCGCCGATGAGTCGTCCCTCAAATGCACTGTCCGCATCCGGGAAGCGGCGCAGAACGCGCGGTTCTGTAATCTGGTACGGCAGATACGGATTTTCCTCGCTTCTGCCCTTCGCATCGTCTCTTTCCCATCCCTCATAGCCGCGGACGGTACGCACTTCTCCCGTCAGTACGCCAAACGCATCCGCTACGGATTTATGCCACGGCTCCATGCCGAAATCACTCGCACACGGACCGTAAACAGCCGCCGTATCGCAGATGGTCGGCAGAAGATACGTAAAATGCGTATTGTCAGAATAGCCGAGATACCATTTCGCCGGTGCCTTTCTGATCTTTTCAAAATCCACGTAATCGAGATCCTCGCACATCAGCTCTCCGCCGCCGCAGGAAATCAGACAGTCATTCTTCTCACTGACATAATATTCCGTCAGCTCTTTTCCGCACTCCTCCGGTGCCGCGCTGATTCCGATGCCGTGCTCTGCATAGCAGTTTGGCCCAAGATCCAGCTGATATCCCATCTCTTTCCATTTTTTCTGTGCATTTGCAAACGCGGACTTGTATGGCTCTGTTGTGCATCCAAACGATGGTGCCACAAAGCCGATCGTTCCGCCCTTTTTCAGATTTTCCGGAAACCTCATGTCGCATCCTCCTTTATCCTAATTCTTCTGCCTCCAGATTCTTATACTGCGTCAGCGCATCCCCGAAGATCAGCTCTCCGTCGTTCTGCGCAAAGTACAGCTCCTCTTCTTTTTCCAGTTTTGCCTTTCCGTTCGTCCCCTCGGTAATCTCCGCGCAGAGACGGTCCACCTCCGTTTTCGGAACGAGAACGCGGATTTTCACCTGATCGGTGTACTCGGATTCCAGAATCGGAATCCCCCGCTGGCCGAGCAGATACTGGATTTTACCGATGCCGTTGTAATCCGTCTCAATCAACAGCCGCACGCCGCAGATCTCGTCAATCAGAGCACTGTTTGCCAGCCCCTCCTGCACCGCCTGCGAGTACGCGCGCACCAGGCCGCCCGTTCCCAGCAGCGTACCGCCGAAATACCGCGTCACCACAACAAGCACATTGCGGAGGCCTGCTCCCTGTACCACATCGAGCATCGGCCGCCCTGCCGTGCCGGAAGGCTCCCCGTCGTCGCTGCAGCGCACCGTCTCCTGATTTTCTCCAATAATATACACAAAACAGTTATGCCGCGCATCCCAGTATTTTTTCCGCAGAGCTTCCAGGCAGGAAAGTGCCTCCTCCTCAGATTCCACCAGACGCACCGTCGCAATAAAACGTGATTTCTTCTCCACGATTTCCCCGGTTCCACCCCGGTAAACCGTCCGAAACTGATCGATCATATGTCCTTACTCCTTCATCCAAATATGTACCTATCTTACCATATCATTTCTGAAAAATCAGCATTCTTTTCAGAAATACTTTTATTCCAGCCCTTTATTTGGTATAATAAAAATAAGTATACCCTGCTTTTTGCAGGGCAGGAACACCATTGATTACTGAACTAAATCAGTTTTGCAGGAACATGACATAAGGAGGATTTTCTATATGCACTTTGGAAAAAGTCATCTGGAAGACAAACGTGAAGATCTGCGGTCCCATTACGGAAAGATTGAAAAGACGGCCGGCGTGACGGCGCTGCGCATCGCGTTCTGTCTTCTTCTTGTCGTTCTCGTCTGCGGTGCCGGGCTTGTGATCGGCGCTGTCCGCGGCGTGATTGACAGTGCCCCTGATATCTCGGAGGCAAATATCATGCCGCTCGGCAACGCGTCGTTTATCTACGATGCTGACGGCAACCAGGTACAGAAGCTGACCGGGGCTCAGGGAAACCGTGTCTCGATTTCGATTGAGGAGATTCCGCTCGATATGCAGCACGCGATCGTCGCGGTCGAGGATGCCCGTTTTTATGAGCACAACGGCATCGATCCGAGCGGTATCATCCGTGCTTTCGTTGTCGGCGTCAGCCACGGCTTTCATTTTACCGAGGGCGCCAGCACGATCACACAGCAGCTCTTAAAAAACAATGTTTTCACTGACTGGATGGAAGAGACGCGGATGCAGAGCTTCAAGCGGAAGATCCAGGAACAGTACCTGGCGCTGAAGCTGGAAAAAACACTGACCGCAGAGGGTGAAAACGCCAAAGACGTTATTCTGGAAAATTATCTGAATACGATCAACTTAGGTTCCGGCTGCTACGGTGTCCAGACGGCAGCGCAGACGTATTTCGGAAAGGATGCAAAAGATCTGACGCTCTCTGAATGCGCCGTTCTTGCCGCAATTCCAAAGGCGCCGACGGCATATAATCCGAAAAACCACCCGGAGAAAAACCAGCAGCGCCGCGACAAGATCCTGAACAACATGAAAGAGCAGGGCTACATCACCGAAGAAGAATACACCATTGCCATGAACGACAACGTTTACGACCGCATCGCCATGCACACGCAGTCCCAGGCGGAGAGCGCGCCGTACTCCTACTTTATCGATGAAGTCATCACCAACCTGATCAACGATCTGATGGTACAGAAAGGCTACACCGAAGTGCAGGCAAAGAACGTTGTCTACAGCGGCGGCCTCAAAATTTATACCACACAGGATTCCTACATGCAGTCAATCCTCGATACGGAATTCCAGAATCCGGAGAACTTCCCGGCGAACACGCAGATCGGTCTCGACTGGGCGCTCACCGTAGAGCAGGCAGACGGCGAGGTACAGAACTACAGCAAAGAGATGCTGCAGCTCTACTTCCGCAACAGCGATCCGAATTTCGATCTGCTCTTTGACTCCCAGGAGGAGGCACAGAGCTATATCGACCAGTACAAAGCCGCTATCATGCAGGAGGGCGATACGATTGTTGCCGAGCGCAGCAGCTTCACCCCGCAGCCGCAGGCGTGCATGACCGTTATGGACCAGCGCACCGGTTACGTGAAAGCCATCGTCGGCGGACGCGGCGAAAAAACAGCAAGTCTTACCTTCAACCGCGCAACCGATAATTATTCCCAGCCGGGTTCCACGTTTAAGATTCTTTCCGCGTACGGACCGGCACTCGACCTTGGAAAGATTACACTCGCTACGGTAATTAAGGATGAGCCGTTCAACTACAGCGACGGCACACCGCTGCAGAACTCGGATCTTACCTACCATGGTGATGTTACCGTCCGCCAGGCGATCATCAATTCCATCAATATCCCGGCCGTCAAAGTACTGACCGAGCTTACGCCGAAGGTCGGCTTTGATTATCTGAAGAAGCTTGGTTTTTCCAAACTCTCCGAGGAATACGATGTGATCCAGCCGCTGGCTCTCGGCGGTATCACCTACGGTGTCAGTGATCTCGAACTGACGGCAGCCTACGCGGCAATCGCAGACGGCGGCCAGTACCGCAAGCCGGTGTTCTACACAAAGGTTACCGACAGCAAGGGAAATGTTTTAATTGACAACACAGAAAACAAGGCAACGCAGGTCTTCAAGGCAAGCACTGCCTCCCTCCTCACCAATGCCATGGAGGATGTTCTGGAAAAAGGTACCGGTGTTGCCGCCCGCCTCGACAATATGCACGCAGCCGGAAAAACCGGTACGACGAACGAGGCCAAGGATCTTGTTTTTGCAGGCTTTACGCCGTATTATACCGCTGCCATCTGGGCAACGTATGATACACACGCGGAGTTTCCGGAGAGCGACCGTGAATTCCACAAACGTCTCTGGGCAAAGGTCATGAATGAAATCCACGAAGGCCTTGCCGATATGGATTTCGAGACTTCCGCAACAGTACAGGAGGCAACGATCTGTACGAAGACTGGCCTGCTCGCCCGCTCAAGCTGCCCGTCCATCACCGAATACTTTGCGGTATCCGATCTGCCGACCGAGCGTTGCAAGGGCCACTACACCGCGCCGGCCTCAACACCGACGCCGACCAGAACCCCTTCCGCAGCATCAACTCCGCAGACAACCCCGACACCGACGGAGGCACCGCAGGAAACTCCGGCTCCGACCGAAACACCTGCCGATCCGCCTTCTAATACACCGGAGACTCCTGACACACCGGAGACTCCTGACACACCGGAGACCCCTGATGCACCGTCAGAACCGGATACCCCGGCGGAGATATCGGAAGTACAGCCGCAGTCCGAAGAGAGCGGCTCTTCCGAATAACTTTTTCAGTCAGTCTATACACAAAAAACCGGCCCTCTGGCATATGCCAGCAGGACCGGTTTTTCTATACTTCTTTTTCCATCTGAATCAATTAGTCAATCAGCATTTTTGCTGCGCCGTAGATACCAGCATCGTTTCCAAGGGAAGCGAGTACGATCGGGGTATCTTTGCATGCGATGAATGCTGCTTCACGGTAGTATTTAGCTACGCCGTCGATCAGGATCTGGCCTGCTTTGGATACACCGCCGCCGACTACGATAACTTCCGGGTCAACAACGCATGCGAATACTGCAAGTGCTCTTCCGAGGTACTCGGAGAACTCCTGAACGATTGCTTCTGCTGCTGCATCGCCTTCTTTTAATGCATCAAAGACAGCTTTTGCACTGATGGACTCTCCTCTTTCTCTTAAAGAAGACGGAGTATCATGGGATGCCAGATATTTCTTTGCCAGACGAACGATACCGGTTGCAGATGTCATCTGCTCGAGGCATCCGTGGTTTCCGCAGTTGCAGACCGCTTCTTCTTCCGGCTCAACACATGCATGACCAACCTCGCCGCCTGCGCCGTGAGCACCTGCTACGATCTTGCCGTCCACGATGATTCCGCCGCCGACACCGGTTCCAAGGGTAACCATAACCAGGTTCTTGCTTCCCTTTCCGCCGCCTGCCCACATCTCACCGAGAGCTGCTGCGTTTGCGTCGTTTGCTGCTTTTACTGCCATTCCGCCGAGTTCGTCGGAAAGCTCTTTTACGATATTTTTATATCCCCAGTTCAGGTTGACTGCGATGGAAAGCTCACCTTTGTCATTAACCGGGCCAGGTACGTCAATGCCGACACCGGCAACATCATCTGCTGCGATACCCTTCTCAGCCATTTTTGCTTTTACGCTTTTTGCGATATCCGGCAGAATTTCGCTTCCGCCGTTTTCGGTGCGGGTCGGGATTTCCCATTTTTCCAACAGAGTTCCGTCTGTCTGGAACAGTCCGCATTTTACTGAAGTACCCCCAACATCGATTCCAAATACATAGTTTGCCATTTTCTTACTTCTCCTCTCTTTTTTTCACTAAGTTAGCCTGTACACGGCGGTACAGCTCCTGTGCGGCATTGTAGCCCATCTTCTTCTGTCTGTGGTTGACAGCAGCGGTTTCTACGATGATCGCCAGGTTACGGCCCGGACGGATCGGAAGGGAATGGCAGACAACCTTGTTTCCAAGGAACTCAATATACTCTTCTTCCAGGCCCAGACGGTCGTATTCTTTCTCTTTGTCCCACTCTTCAAGCTTGATAACAAGGTCGATAGACTGGGTATCCTTTACGCTCTCGACACCAAACAGCGTCTTGACGTCGATGATACCGATACCGCGCAGCTCGATAAAGTGACGCGTGATATCCGGTGCCGTTCCGACCAGCGTAATGTCGCTGACACGGCTGATTTCAACCACATCATCGCTGACGAGACGATGGCCTCGTTTGATCAGCTCCAGTGCAGCCTCGCTCTTTCCGATTCCGCTCTCGCCCATGATCAGAACGCCCTCGCCGAATACATCGACCAACACGCCGTGGATGGAGATCATCGGGGCAAGCTGGACATTCAGCCAGCGGATGATTTCAGCCATGAAAACGGAAGTCGATTTGTCTACCGCAAAGGCCGGTACCTGATAACGATTGCACAGCTCCAGAATTTCCGGTCCCGGAATCATCTTCGTGGTGAAAATGACACATGGGATCTTGCGGCTTACAAACTCTTCAAACGCGCGGACGCGCTCGCTCTCTTCAAGATGCTGCAGATACGTGAACTCTACATAACCGATGATCTGCACACGCTCATTGGCAAAATGCTCATAGTAACCGGTCAGCTGCAGTGCAGGACGGTTGATATCCGGTGTGGCAATGACAAGATCTGTCATATCAACCTCTGGTGTCAGGTTGCGGAGATCCATTTCCTCCACCATTTTGGTCATTTCAATTTCTTTCATTTTCCTGTCCTCCGACTTCATTCGACGTCTTTTTAAATCCGTCTCTTCTATGATTTTAGCACAATAAAGCATCACGGGCAACCTAGAAATTTAACTATTTTGACGAATCCTCATTTTCCTCCTGTGCAGGTGCGTGAAAGAATGTGTAAACCTGCTCCGCCGCCTTTTTATTCATGCCCGGAAGTCCGGAAAGTTCTTCCACGGTTGCCGCCTTGATATCATCAATTCCCTGAAAGTGGCGCATCAGTTCTTTCCTTCTTGTCGGCCCGATGCCCGGGATGTCGTCGAGAATCGAGTGGACCTGGCCCTTGCTCCGCAGCAGGCGGTGGTATTCGATTGCAAAGCGGTGCGCCTCGTCCTGCACGCGTGTGATCAGTTTGAAGCCCTCGCTGTTCCGGTCAATCGGGATTTCCACGTTTCGAAAATACAGACCCCTCGTGCGGTGCTTGTCGTCCTTTACCATACCGCAGACCGGAATCGCAAGATCCATTTCTTCAAGCACCTCAAGCGCAATGTTAACCTGGCCGCGTCCGCCGTCCATCATGATCAGGTCCGGCAGCCGCTCGAAACCGCTGTCCTCCTGGATGCCGCGCAGAAAACGGCGGCTTAAGACCTCTTTCATACTGGCGTAATCGTTCGGTCCCTCGACGGATTTGATCTTGAATTTTCGGTAATCGGCGCGCTTTGGCTTTCCTTTCTCGTAGACGATCATCGAGCCGACCGACTGGAAACCGCTGATATTGGAGATATCGTACGCCTCGATGCGGTCGATCGACGGCAGGTTCAGCCATCTGGCGATCTCTTTTACGGCACCGACCGTCCGACCCTCTTCCCGCTTGATCCGCTCGCGGTCCTGGTCGAGAACGATCTGTGCGTTCCGCTCTGCCAGTTCCACCATTTTTTCCTTGCTGCCCTTTTTCGGCACGCGGATGCGGACCTTCTGGCCCCGTTTGCTGCTTAAATACTCTTCCATCAGCTCCTGCTCGGCAATCTCCTCGGAAATCATGATTTCCCGCGGGATGAACGGCGTGCCGGAATAGAACTGTTTCATAAACGTGAGCAGCACCTCGCTTTTCTGCTCCTCCTCCCCGATCCGCAGATAATAATGCTCCCGCCCGATCAGCTTTCCGTTCCGGATAAAGAAGACCTGCGCCACCGCATCCTCTTTGTCCATCGCAAGCGCAATGACATCTTTGTCCTCGCCGTCACTGTTCGTAATCTTCTGCCGCTCGCCGATCCTGCGCACGCTGTCGATCAGATCACGGTACTCCGCCGCCTGCTCGAACCGCATCTCCTCAGCCGCCTCCGTCATTTTTCCAGTCAGCTCTTTGATCATGTCATTGTAATTTCCATTCAGAAAACTGATCGCCTTTTTGATCTGCTCGCCGTACTCTTCTTTGGAAATGTATCCCTGGCACGGCGCCTTACACTGGTGGATGTGATAGTAAAGACACGGGCGGTCCTTGCCGATCTCCTTTGGCAGGCTCTTATTGCAGGAACGGATATCGTACAGCTTCCGCAACAGTTCGATCGTATCTTTCACAGCTCCGGCGCTCGTGTACGGGCCGAAATATTTCGCCTTGTCCTTCTTCATCTGATGGGAAAACAGAATGCGTGGAAAATCCTCGTTCACGGTCACCTTAATGTACGGGTACGCCTTGTCATCTTTCAGCATCGTATTGTATTTCGGACGGTGCTCTTTGATAAGGTTGCACTCCAGCACGAGCGCCTCCAGTTCGGAATCCGTCACAATATACTCAAAACGGGCGATATGCGTGACCATCCGCTCAATCTTCGGCCCTTTGTTGCGGCTCGTCTGGAAATACTGGCGGACACGGTTTTTCAGCGAAATCGCCTTTCCTACGTAGATAATTGTATCGTCCGCGTCGTGCATCAGATAGACGCCGGGTTTCCCCGGCAGTTTTTTCAGTTCTTCCTGGATATCAAACGCCATACGACCCTCCTCTTTTTGGGACTGTAATGTTGAAAATGCCCAGCGTGCAGAGATCGTTTTCTCTGCTCCCGCCGGGCCTTTTCGCTTTCTTTTTATACTTCTGGATTTTCAACCGCTTCTTCCGCGTTTCCATTCCGTTTTGCAATCACCTGATGAAAAATCTCCATAAATTCTTTTCCGGTGATCGTCTCTTTCTGGATCAGGTAAGCTGCGATTTCATCCATCGCATCGCGGTTAGCTGCCAGAAGTTCTTTTGCCTGCTCATACGACTCTTTCAGGATCTTCATGACCTCGTGGTCGATTTCGGTTGCTGTGGCATCGCCGCAGTTTAAGACCATTCTTCCGTCGAGGTACTGATTCTGCTGGGTCGCAAGACCGATCAGACCGAATTTCTCCGACATACCGTACTGCGTGATCATCGCGCGGACAATCTTCGTCGCTTTCTCGATATCATTCGAAGCTCCCGTTGTCACGTTGCCGAATACGATCTCCTCTGCCGCTCTTCCACCGAGGCACTCGACGATCATCGCCTCGAGTTCGCTCTTCGTGTTGAGGTATTTCTCCTCCTCCGGCACCTGCATGACGTAGCCGAGCGCACCCATCGTACGCGGCACAATCGTGATTTTCTGTACCGGCTCGGAATCCTTCTGCAGTGCAGTAACAAGTGCGTGGCCTACCTCGTGGTAGGAAACGATCTTTCGCTCTTCCTGGCTTAAGATGCGGTCCTTCTTCTCTTTTCCGACGAGGACAACCTCGACTGCCTCGAGAAGATCCTTCTGGGAAACGGCTTTTCTTCCGTTCTTGACCGCAAGAATCGCTGCCTCGTTGATCATATTTGCAAGATCCGAACCAACGGCTCCCGATGTCGCAAGTGCGATGCCGTCGAGATCAACCGTCTCATCGAGCGATACGTTCTTGGCGTGTACTTTCAGGATTTCCACACGGCCTTTCAGGTCCGGTCTTTCTACGATAATCCGGCGGTCAAAACGGCCTGGACGCAGCAGCGCCGGGTCAAGAACCTCCGGGCGGTTTGTGGCCGCAAGGATCAGAATACCCTTGGAGCTGTCGAATCCGTCCATCTCGGCGAGGAGCTGGTTTAACGTCTGCTCCCGCTCGTCGTTGCTGTTGTAGCTGTTGTCACGGCTCTTTCCGATCGCATCGATCTCATCGATAAAGATGATGCACGGTGCGTTTTTCTTTGCTTCCTCAAACAGGTCACGCACACGCGATGCACCGACACCGACGAACATCTCGACAAATTCCGAAGCGGACATCGAGAAAAACGGTACGTGCGCCTCACCGGCTACGGCTTTGGCAAGCAGTGTTTTTCCGGTTCCAGGAGGGCCTACAAGAAGCGCTCCTTTCGGAAGTTTTGCACCGATTGTCGTGTATTTTCCAGGGTTATGCAGGAAATCCACAACCTCCTGGAGCGATTCTTTTGCCTCGTCCTGTCCCGCAACATCGCGGAATGTCACGCCGGTTTCTTTCTGTACGTAGGCCTTTGCTCTGCTCTTTCCTACGCCCATGACTCCGCCGCCTTTGTTCATGCTGCGCATCACCCATACCATGACAGCGACAAGCATCACAACCGGCAGAATGACGGTCAGCAATGTGTAAATGATCGTTCCGGTAGAATCCGGCGGATCTTTGTGGTACGTAATGCCTTTCTCCTGTAACAGATCGACCAGCTCCTGCTCATCTCCCATCATCGTTACCTGATAGGTGATTCCCTCCGATTTCTGGTCTTTCGGCGTTACGGTCAGTGTTCCCGATTTCAAGACAACTTCCTGCACTTCATCGTTGTTTACCATGTCCAGGAATTTGCTATAGTCAAGATCCTCGGAAGTAATTCCCCCAAGGGCATTGTTCAGAAGTCCCATCACCATCAGGCTGACGAGGAGGCAGATCAGGATAATGAGTATCGTCTGTCTGTTTTTCGGTCCTCCCCCGGAGCCTTTTTCTGGTTCCCGGTTCTGATTTTTTCTATCGTCCATGCTTTTCCTCCTTGTATGTCAAACCGCCCCTCTTTTTTACGGACACTTTAACTCTTACATTATATCGGATTCCCTCTTAATTAGCAAGCCGGACTTTGTGAAAAAAGACTGAATTTATCTATACAAAAACGGCCCGCCGACACTCTTTCAAGTATCGGCGGACCGCCAGATAACACTCACATTACATTAGTCGTTATATCCGTTCGGATTCTTCTGCTGCCAGTTCCAGGAATCGGCACACATCTCCTCGATGCCGTACTCAGCCTCCCAGCCAAGCTCCTCTTTTGCTTTGTCGCATTTGGAGTAGCAGGTTGCGATATCACCGTCACGGCGCGGTTTGATTTCGTATTTCAGCGGATGGCCGCATGCTTTCTCGAATGCGTGGATCACATCGAGTACGCTGTAGCCTTTGCCGGTTCCGAGGTTGTAAATGGAAACGCCCTCGTTGTCAGCCAGTTTCTGGATGGCTTTTACATGGCCGCGTGCCAGGTCAACAACATGGATGTAATCGCGGACACCCGTTCCGTCCGGAGTATCGTAGTCATCACCGAAAACACCGATGCACTCGAGTTTTCCGATGGCAACCTGTGCGACATACGGAAGCAGGTTGTTCGGGATGCCCTTCGGATCCTCTCCGATAAGGCCGCTCTTATGCGCTCCGATCGGGTTGAAGTAGCGAAGCAGGATAACATTCCATTCCGGATCTGCGGTGTGGATGTCGGTCAGAACCTGCTCGAGCATGCTTTTTGTCCAGCCGTATGGGTTGGTCGGGGTTCCCTTCGGGCACTCCTCGGTGATCGGAATCTGTGCCGGATTGCCGTATACGGTTGCAGAAGAACTGAAGATGATGTTCTTTACGCCATGGTTTCTCATCTCATCGCAGAGAATCAGGGTTCCGGTCATGTTGTTGTGATAATATTCAATCGGTTTATGTACGGACTCGCCGACTGCTTTTAAGCCTGCGAAATGGATGACAGCGTCAATTTTCTCGTTGTCGAAAATTTTCTTTACGCCTTCGCGGTCCAGCATATCGGTTTTGTAGAAGGTTACTTTCTTTCCGGTAATCTGTTCTACACGCTCGATGGCTTTCTCGCTTGCATTGTAAAGGTTGTCCATGACAACAACGTCATAGCCTGCGTTCAGCAGTTCCACACAGGTGTGGCTTCCAATATAGCCTGCACCGCCAGTAACTAAGATTTTCATTTTGGTATCCTCCATGTTTTCCTTCGCTGCTGCTTTTTTTGCCGCAGCGGGTTAATTGAAGCATTTAGTTTATTCTACAACGTTTCCATGAATTTTGCAAATGCACTTCTGCCTTCCTCAGTGCACTTGTAAACGCCGGCATCCTCGAGTACGCCGACAAAGACTTTTCCGACTTCCTCTTTCAGGATATCCATCACATTTTCGCTGTTCAGCTCCGGATGGCGCGGCAGGAATTCGTCTACCCAGTCGGCATGTTTCTCCAGCTCTGCGACAGCGCGGACATCTTTTCCCTCTACGAGGCATTTGGAAAGCTCTTCCAGCTCATCTTTTAAGCGCGCCGGCAGAATCGCAAGTCCCATAACCTCAATAAGGCCGATGTTCTCTTTTTTGATGTGATGATACTGTGCATGCGGATGGTAAACACCGAGCGGGCATTCGTCCGTCGTGATGTTGTTGCGCAGTGCCAGATCGAGTTCGAACGTATCGCCCACTTTTCTTGCGATCGGCGTGATCGTGTTGTGCGGCTCTCCGTCAGTCTCGGCGAATACAAACGCATCCTCATCCGTGTAACCTCTCCAGCAGTTCAGGATATGCTCTGCCAGATCGATCAGCCGTTTCTCATCTTTGTGGCGGATCCGGATGACGGACAGCGGCCATTTGACGATGCCGGTTTCCACATCCTCGTATCCTTTGATGGTAAAATGGCGCTCGATCGGCGCTTTCGCCATTGCGAAGGTATAGTGGCCGCCCTGATAATGATCGTGGCTTAAAATGGAGCCTCCCACGATCGGCAGATCCGCATTGGAACCGATGAAGTAGTGCGGAAACAGCTTGATAAAGTCAAACAGCTTCACAAAGGTCGCGCGCTCGATCTTCATCGGGTTATGCTGGAAATTGAACACGATGCAGTGCTCATTGTAATACACATATGGCGAGTACTGGAATCCCCACTCCGTCTGATTGATCGTCAGCGGAATGATGCGGTGGTTCTGGCGCGCCGGGTGGTTGACGCGTCCCGCATAGCCCACATTCTCCTTGCAGAGCAGGCATTTCGGATAACCGCTCTGTTTTGCCAGTTTTGCAGCCGCGATCGCCTTCGGGTCCTTCTCCGGTTTGGAGAGGTTGATCGAGATATCGATATCGCCGTAGGCACTCGGTACGCTCCAGCGGATATCCTTTGCGATGCGGTATCTGCGGATGTAGTTGGAATCCTGGCTCAGTTTGTAGAAGTAATCGGTTGCCTCCTGCGGGCTCTTCGCATAGAGTTCCTCAAACTTCTTTACCACCTCTCCCGGGCGCGGCATCAGGCAGTCCATCAGTTTCGTATCGAACAGATCGCGGTAAACGACGCTGTTGTGTTCGAGAAGACCGCGCTTAGCTGCATCATCAAGCAGTTCATTTAAAGTCTCTTCCAGATCCGGGGTCTCCGGAATCTGCTCCGGCTCTTCGTAATCGGAAATCTGCATGACTTCCAGAATCCGGTTTGTCGCATAGATTTTATCCAGTCCCGAAACAAGACCGGCATTTTCTCCATATTTTACCAGTTTTGCAATACTCTCGTTAATCACTGTAGCTTCCTCCCTGCTGCCGATCCAGCTTTTTTATTTCTTATTTTAATACGTCTGCGCCGTCTCCGATGTCTACGACATAGAAGTCTGCGGCATAGCCGATTTTTTCTTTGTAAGCTGCGCCTACTTTTGCGATGAAGTTGTCAATATCTTCTGTTTTTACGATGCTGACGGTGCATCCGCCGAAGCCTGCGCCTGTCATACGGGATCCGATGACACCCGGGCAGTTCCATGCTTCTTCCACAAGAGTATCCAGCTCGATGCCGGTTACCTCATAGTCATCACGCAGGGAAACGTGGGATGCGTTCATCAGCTCGCCGAATTTTGCGATGTCGTTTGCCTTTAAAGCTGCAACGGCCTGAACGGTTCTCTGGTTCTCGTAAACAGCATGTTTTGCACGTTTCTGGCGGACCGGATCTTTGATGGCATCTTTCACTGTCTCAAACTCTTCCTCGGTCAGCTCGCCAAGGCTCTTGATGTCTTTGACTTTCTGAATCTCAGCCAGAGCAGTCTCGCACTCGCTGCGGCGCTCGTTGTATTTGGAGTCGCCAAGGCCGCGTTTCTTGTTGCTGCAGGAGATGACAATTCTTGCGCCTTCCAGTTTAACCGGTGCGTACTCATATTTCAGATCACTGGTGTCAAGGAAGATCGCACAGTCCTTTTTGCCCATGGCGATGGCGAACTGATCCATGATACCGCAGTTGACGCCGTTGTAGTTGTTCTCGGAGAACTGGCCGTACAGAGCGATGTCGATCATGGAGATGGTGTCGTAGCCGAACATGTCACGCAGCATTACGCCGGTTACGGTCTCAACGGATGCGGAAGAGGAAAGGCCGGAGCCGTTCGGAATGTTTCCGTAGAGTACGATATCGAAGCCCTGCTCTACCGGGAAGCCCTTCTGGCAAAATGCCCACATCATTCCCTTCGGATATGCGGTCCAGTTGCCTTCTTTGCCCATCTGAAATTCATCAAGGGAAGATTCTACCACGCCGAGTTTTTCAAAGTTCATAGAGTAAAAACGAAGCTTTCTGTCGTCACGTTTTCTTGCTGCCATGTAGGTTCCGATGGTCAGTGCACATGGAAATACGTGGCCTCCGTTGTAATCGGTGTGCTCACCGATCAGGTTCACACGTCCAGGTGCGAAGTAGGTGCGGATGTCGCCCTCTCCCCCGAACAGTTTTGCAAAACAATCCAGTACCTGCTGTTTCATTTTGTTGTCTCCTTTTCTTTTTGGTGTGTTGTTTTCGTGGTTTCGTTTTGTGTGTTGTGTGTGTATTGTGTGTTTGTGTGTTTTTTCTTATCTTCTTAAGTATCATTATAGTGAGCCGTACGCCCATCTGCAACAACAATATTGGGGCAAACGATAATTATATTGAGGTGATCTTCGATTTTTTCTTGTTTTTTTTCCCTTTTTGCCGCATACTTTACTTATCGTATGATTTTTAACGGATTTTATGGATTGGAGGTACGTTTCATGCAGATCCGCATGGATAAAGAAAACCGTGAGCTGAAGGCCCACGGCAGCTATGAATTTCCTGTCAACATCAGTTACGAACAGCTCTCCCGCTACGAGCGCGGCTCCTTTTCCTGGCACTGGCACCCGGAAATTGAGCTGACGTTTGTCCTCTCGGGGCAGATCGGATATCAGGTCAACGGCAAATCGTATGTCTTAAAAGAAGGGGACGGCATTTTCTGCAACACGAATGCGCTTCACAGCGGCCACATGATCGACGGGATGGACTGCGTCTATATTTCAACCACGTTCGCCCCGCGCTTTCTCTATGGTTTTTCAAACAGTGTGATCCAGACGCGCTACGTCGAACCGGTGCTGACGGATATGCAGCTCGCCTCCATCGTCTTTTCGCCGGAGATCGACTGGCAGAACCAGGTACTTGCCTGTATGCACCGCATCTACGACCTCTCGCTTTCACAGCCGTCCGCGTTTGAGATGGAAATCCAGGAGCTTCTGCTGTCGATCTGGATTGAGATTTACCGCCACGCATCGTTTTCCGGTGAATCCCAGAACACGGCGGCAGCGCGTGATGTTGAGCGGCTCCGCATTCTGCTCGACTACATCCACCGCCATTATATGGAGCATCTGACGCTCGAGGATCTCGCCGCACAGATCCACATCTGCCGCAGTGAATGCTGCCGTTTTTTCAAGAAATGCATGAACGAATCCCTGTTTGACTATCTTCTCGATTACCGTATTGAAAAAAGCCTGCCGCTCCTTCTCGAGCGCCAGGCCAGTATCACTTCCGTAGCGGAACAGACCGGATTTTCCAGTCCTGCCTATTTTTCTAAAATTTTCCGGCAGCAGATGGGCTGCTCGCCGAGCGAATACCGGAACCGCGCGGATCACACGTAACGTTCAGCGCTGCACCGAGATTTCATTTCCTGCTGCCCGGCTTTTGATCCGCTCTCACAATCCACCCTCTCCCAAAACGAATGGATTACCTCCGGGAGGCTGCTGCGCTGCACAATCCGGCAGTCCTCCCATTCTCTTGGGAACAGCTCGCGGTACTCCCGGTTTCGGAACCGCTCGTCGAGCAACAGAATCACACCCGTGTCCTCCGTCGTACGGATCACGCGCCCTGCCGCCTGCAATACTTTATTCATGCCGGGATAGCGGTACGCGTAGTCGAAACCGTTCTCTCCGCTGCGGTCAAAATATTGCTTTAAAAGTTCTCTCTCCGGCCCCACCTGCGGGATTCCGGCTCCCACAACGGCCGCGCCGATCAGCTTTTCCCCGTCCAGATCAATTCCCTCCGAGAAAATGCCTCCCATGATACAGAATCCCACCAGCGTTTTCTCGTTGTCTTTCGCAAACGCTTCCAGAAACGCTTCTCTCTCCTGCTCCCGCATCGCCGACTCCTGGATCAGGCAGGTCACGTTTTCATCTGCATACAGTTCCTCATAGACCGCATAGACATCCTGCATCAGGCGGTATGACGGGAAGAACGCCATATAGTTGCCCTTCCGGCTCTGGATCATCTCGTTCAGATAGGCGGCGATCTTCTCAAACTCTGCGCGGTTTCTCCGCTGATACTTCGTGCTGACCTCGCTTCCGATCGCCAGACACCGCTTCGTGGGATCAAACGGGGACTCCACGTAAATCGCGTAATCGTCCGTATTCGTGCTGAACATCTTCTTATAATACTGCACCGGCAGCAGCGTCGCGGAAAAGAAAACGGCCGACCGCCCCTGGTTGATACACTGCTGCAGATTCTCCGCCGGGTTGACGCAGAACAGGCGCAGTGCAAAATCGCCGTTATCGAGATAACTCGTGTAGATCAGATAATTTTCATCCACTAAATTGTAAATCTCGGAAAAATTTCGCAAGTTAAAGTAAAATTCCAGAACCTGCTTCCGGATTTCGCTTGTCTTATGCGCTTCCAGCCAGCCCGCCAGTTCTTCCAGCAGCTGATTGACCATCATAAGAAACGTCGATACGCTTTCCAGCTCCGTACAGGAATCGCACTCTCTTTTGTAGACGAGCATCTGGTGATTGCAGCGATTCAGCGCCTTCTCGAGCTTTTTGCCCGGTGCATACGGGCGGAGGAGCTGGCGGACCTTTAAAATCTCCTCTTTGACGAGCGTGGCACTGAACATATCGCGGCCCCGCTCGACCAGGTTATGCGCCTCGTCGATCAGAAAGATGTAGTCACCCTTCGTTCCTTCTGCGAAAAAGCGTTTTAATTTCGAGGTCGGATCAAACGCATAGTTGTAATCGCAGATCACGCCGTCCACCCACGAAGCCACATCAAACTGGAACTCGTGCGGGCAGACGTTCCATTTTTCCGCCTGGCGCAGGACTTCCTCTCTTGTGTAGGAATCACATTCCGTCAGCATCTCGTACACCGCCGCGTTGATCCGGTCAAAATGACCTTTCGCGCGCGGGCAGTGGATCGGATCGCATTCGGGCTCATCGAGGATACACATTTTTTCTTTTGCGGTCAGCGTGATTGCTTTGAACTGCAGTCCCTTCTCTTTTAGAATAGAGACCGCCTCCTCTGCCACGGTACGGGTGATGGTTTTCGCAGTCAGATAAAAAAGACGGTCGCCGCAGCCCTCTCCGATCGCGCGGATGGCCGGAAAGACCGTGGACATTGTTTTTCCGATGCCGGTCGGCGCCTGGACGAAGAGTTCTTTTTTCCGCAGAATGGTACGGTAGACGCCGCTCACCAGTTCCCGCTGGCCTTTCCGGTACGGGAAGGGGAATTCGAGGTGCTGCATTGAGGCATCTCGCGCTTTCTGCCACTGGTACTGGAATTCCGCCCAGATAAACCAGGCGTCGAGTAGCTCATCGAACCACTGCTCCAGTTCCGGGAGCTTGTACGTCTGCAGAAAATGGCGGATGCGCCAGTTAGAGTGCTCCGGCTTTACCTCTTCTTTGGTGAGCGGGCGCAGAAGGCCTTCCTCCTCGGAGGAGAGCAGGGTGTACGTCATCAGCACGCCCATCTCCTCTTTGCGGTTCTGAAGGCCGTAGATGTAAGCGTAGCACTTCGCCTGTGCCAGATGTACCGGAACCGGCTCTTCCATCGTTTCGAGGTCACGGTACGTTCCCTTGATCTCCTCGATCACGGTCGTGGTTCCGTCCTCGTACATGCCGTCTGCTCTTCCCTCGACGCGCAGGATGAAATGCTCATATTCTTTTTCGTGAACCAGCGGAACCTCCGCATGGTAATCGGCGCCCCGTTTTTTCTGAATCTGCTGATGCACCCGCGTTCCCGCCTGCATGGCATCCCGCTCGCCAAAACCGCCCGACGAGTTGTCCAGATCCCCGCTGCGCAGAATAAACTCCACCAGATTCCGCACGGAAATCCGGATCTCTTTCTTCTTCTCTTCCACTAGCCCGCTCCTTTTCTAACCAGACTATTCAGAGCCCCATCTCGATTCCGCTGCGCTGCATCTCGATGTGGCTTCTCGCCATATGAAATTCCAGAAAAGAACGCTCATTCATGCAAGCATGATTCGTGTCCTTTTCTGGAATTTCGCATGGCTCTGAATAGTTATCATTATACAGAAAAAAGGAGACTGCCGCAACAGTCTCCTTTTTTCTCTCTGAAGTTATGTGTCTCGTGTGATTAGTTTTTCTTCAGAAAGTCCCCTGCGCAAATTCTGTCTCTACTCTCGCTGGCGGCGCAGGCTGAATTTTTTTCGTTTCCCTTAATAAAATTTATGCTACAGCAAATTTCTGCAGGGTTTTATTGAATGCCGGACTGTCACCATAGCAGTGTACGGTGAGATCACGGTTCAGATCCATGCTGAGGATGCCAAGAATGGATTTTGCATCAATAATAACGCGGTTGTAAAAAATGTCAATATCAAAATCACATTTGGAAGCTGCTTTTACAAACTCCTCTACTTCCTCAGTTCCATTGAGTCTTACTACGCAGTGTGACATACGATTCACCTCTTTCTTAATCAATAGCTGTTTGTTTTCCTATCGTTGAGGTAGATTATGCACTTTTTCTCTTTAAATGTCAATATTGAATTTATTTCCTTGTTTTTGCCATATTATGCATGTTTTTTATGCAAGTTTTTCTCATTAACCCTTCATATTTGTCGCTTTTTGTCTCATTTGCGCAGTCGTGTGTAACCGGTTACACAAAATCCGTTTAAAATAAAATAGTTTTTGCCAAAAGAAACGTAAAAATCTTGTCAAAAAAACCCGCTTTTCCTTGTAAAATCAAGGAAAAACGAGTTTTTCATGCCATTACTTGCTTCTATATTTAATGATTAGATGTTGATCTTTGCAATATCGGTGTTATCCACTTCTGCAAATCTTCCTTCGTCCACCAGCTCGGCAAACTCCGGATGAATCGGCATTTTGCCGAGAACCGGCACGCCGATCTCGGCTGCGATCTCGTCGATGTGGCTTTCGCCGAAAATGGACAGCTTTTTGCCGCAGTCCGGACATACGAGGTAGCTGTAGTTCTCTACGATACCGAGCACCGGAACGCTCATCATCTGTGCCATCTTGTAGGCTTTCATGACGATCATGCGCACCAGATCCTGCGGGGAAGATACGATCACTACGCCGTCTACCGGAAGAGACTGGAAAACGGTCAGCGGAACATCACCGGTTCCTGGCGGCATATCGACGAAGAGATAGTCCAGGTCGCCCCAGATGACGTCGGTCCAGAACTGTTTTACGGTTCCTGCGATGACAGGTCCTCTCCAGATGACCGGCTCTTCCTCGCCCGGAAGCAGGAGGTTGATGGACATTACCTTTACGCCGTTTGCTGCAACTGCCGGGTAAACGCCCTTGTCATCTACGTTTGCAGGTCCTTTCAGGCCATACATTTTCGGGATGGACGGTCCTGTGATATCGGCATCGAGGATACCAACCTTGTAGCCCTCTTTTGCTTTCTGGTTTGCCAGAGATGCGGTTACCATGGATTTACCAACACCGCCCTTGCCGCTGACAACGCCAATGACATGTTTGATTGAAGAATCGGCATTCAGATCAATATGAAAATCCGGTTTGCCCTGTCCTGCTTTGCTTGGACATCCTTCGCAGCTTTCTTTGGAACAGCTCGAATTGCTGCATTCTTTTGCCATGTTTCTTTCCTCTTTTCTTGTTTTTCTTGCTTATTTGACAAAGCGGTCGATCGCCTTATTCAGCTCCTGAATCGCTTTTGTGTCCCCATGCTCGACTGCATCGACGATGCAATGTTCAATGTGATCCTCCAGGATAATTTTTCCTGTATTGTTAATGGCCGCCTTCACGGCAGACAGCTGGATCAGAACCTCAGTGCAGTCCCGGCCTTCCTCTACCATCCGCTTGATCGACTCCATGTGTCCGATCGCGCGGGAGAGGCGGTTTAAGACTGCTTTTGTATTTGTATGATGGTGCCCGTGGGCGTGATCGTGGGAATGCTCGATCACGGTGCCGTCTTCCAGCACATGCACATGCGTGTGTTTTTCTTCACTCATCGTTTTTTTCTCCGCTTTTCTGATATTTTCTGCGCGATTCAGATTTCTGTAAACGTAAACCGCTGGCGGATGCCGGAGGTCTCAATGTCAAAGACCAGAGATCCGTCCGCTTCCACCGTTTTTTCATATTTTAAGTTTTTGTCCGGAAATTTCTGACGGATATACGCCTCCGGGTCATCCGTCTCGATCTCGTCGAAAAAGACGTCCCGCATCTGATTATTGGCACACTCATTAAAAATCTCCCAGACGGTCTCGTACTCTTTTTTCATCCTGTCACTCTCCGTTTCGTAAGACTTCTCCGCACTGGCTCCACTCGCCAAGCAGCCGCTCCACAGACCATGCGGCGTTCGCGGGACTCGTCGACGGAAGGCGAACCGCTTCCCGTCCCAGCTGCTTCTCCTGGTACTTCCGGTAATACTTCCACGCGGTCGCCCCGTTGCAGTAAATCTGCCGGATATCGGCGCATTCCAGAATGTCCTGCAGCGGATTCGGCACAACATCGCGGATGCTCGCATCACTCGAGCCTGTGATGACGCAGGACGCGATCACATCCCAGACAGCGATATGATTCCGGAGCAGAAACGCCTTCTTCTCTTCCACGGTCTGCGGCACCTCTTCCCCGCACACGGCTGCCGTCACTTTCCAGAAACGGTTCTGCGGATGGCCGTAAAAAAATCCGGTCTCCCTGGATTTTACGGACGGAAAACTGCCGAGAATCAGAATCCGGGAATCGGCGCGGTAAACCGGCGGAATCGGATGCACCACCGGGTGCTCATTTTTGTTCTCGTCAGGTCGGCTCATCTTCATCAAACTCCACTACCGTATAGAATCCTCTCGGTGTCTCTTTTACTTCTTTTACGATTCCCTTCCGGGACTGCAGCCTCTCATACGCCTGATAATTCCTGCTCATGGCCACTGCCGGGGTAATCGTATAATAATAGGAGGTAGGCAGTGCGCTTTCTGTCACGTTGACTTCCTGGCCTTCCTCGAGAAGTCCCTGTCGCTCCATTTTAAATTCCATCTGCCGCATATTCCTCATCCTCCTTTTTGCAGCGGGCAAAAGATACGCCCATGGGGTATTTTATCACACTTTTCCGAAAAAGAACAGGGGTTTTCGACAGAAAAAGGGCGGTACCGCCCTCTTCCTGCTTATTTTTTATTCTTCAGAAAGTGCTACTCTCTCTTTGATGATACATGTGCGAAAAAAAGAAAGAATCCGGCCGCCCAGAGACCGGATTCTTTCTTCTTATATAAATATAAAACGCATTTCTTTTTAGTGATGGAACAGACGGATTCCTGTAAATGCCATCGCCATGTTGTACTTGTTGCAGCACTCGATGACAGCGTCATCACGAACCGATCCGCCCGGCTCTGCGATGTACTGGACGCCGCTCTTGTGTGCGCGCTCGATGTTGTCGCTGAACGGGAAGAAGGCATCGGAACCTAAGGTTACGCCCTTCATCTGGTCGAGCCATGCACGTTTCTCTTCTCTTGTGAAGACTTCCGGTTTTACTTTGAAGATCTTCTCCCATGCGCCGTCTGCGAGAACATCCATGTACTCCTCGCCGATGTAAACGTCGATCGCATTGTCACGGTCTGCGCGGCGGATGCCGTCTACGAACTGCAGATCCAGCACCTTCGGGCACTGACGCAGGAACCAGTTGTCGGCTTTCTGTCCGGCAAGACGGGTGCAGTGCACACGGGACTGCTGGCCTGCGCCGACACCGATGGCCTGACCGTCTTTGACGAAGCATACGGAGTTGGACTGGGTATATTTTAAGGTAATCAGTGCAATCTTCAGATCGCGTTTTGCTGCTTCCGGAATCTCTTTGTTCTCGGTTACCACGTTGGAGAGCAGCTCATCGTCGATCGGCAGCTCCTGGCGGCCCTGCTCAAAGGTAATGCCGAAGACCTGTTTGTGCTCGAGCGGAGCCGGACGGTAATTCTCGTCGATTTTGATGACGCAGTAGTTACCTTTTTTCTTTGCTTTCAAGATTTCCAGTGCTTCATCGGTAAATCCCGGAGCGATGACACCGTCAGAAACCTCACGTTTGATCAGAGATGCGGTGTCTTTGTCGCAGACATCAGAAAGTGCGATAAAGTCGCCGAAAGAAGACATACGGTCTGCGCCTCTGGCTCTTGCATAAGCGCATGCTAACGGAGAAAGCTCTCCCATATCGTCTACCCAGTAAATTTTACGCAGGGTCTCGTCCAGCGGAAGACCTACGGCTACACCTGCCGGGGAAACGTGCTTGAAGGAAGTTGCTGCCGGAAGACCGGTGGCTGCTTTCAGCTCACGTACCAGCTGCCAGCCATTGAAGGCATCCAGAAAATTGATATAGCCCGGACGGCCGCTTAATACTTCGATCGGAAGATCTCTGTCATCATCCATGTAAATTCTGGAAGGTTTCTGGTTCGGGTTGCATCCGTATTTTAACGCTAATTCTTTCATGATTTTCTCCTTTCGCAAAACACTCGATTTCTTATTTATTTTTATTCACGATTCTTGTCTCATACTTGCCGGTTGCAATGTCGATATAGCGTGTGAAGAGGGACACCTTGTTGTCCTCGTTTAAGCTGCTCCAGAGCAGTTCGGTGAAAGCATCGATGTCATCCGGAATCTCGACCAGTTTTGGCTCACCCTCAAAGCTTGGCAGCGGATTGCCGTCGTGCATGTAGGTGTGGATGAAATGGCCTTCCCCTGCTACACAGTTATCATAGGAGAAGGTGTAGCGGTTGCACTGGGAAGGATCGCCGTTATTGCTCTTTAAGATCGACATCTGGTAGCCGTACGTTCCGTTCTCTACGTGCATCACACCGGAAATACGAGGAGTGTAGTTCGGTGCATCCGGCTCAAACTCTCTGCTTCTAAGGGATACCTCAAACGTTTTTCCCTGCTCCAGTCCTTCGTATACGGTATCGGTCTGGTCTCCGTTTGTTACGATCGTATCATTTCCCAGAACGCGTACCGGTGCGTAGATGATCAGGCTCGGATCTTCCAGCTTCGACGGATCAAACGCCTGTGTGCGGATTCCCTCACCCTCCTCAACAAAGACACGGTTACGGCTGTTCTGGCTTCTGCCCATAATAAAGTATCCGGCAACGGCTTTTGTGCCGTCTTTGGATCTGCCGATCACAATTCCTCTTCCTGGATATGCATTTCCTTTTAATTCCTGTTCCAGTGATACTTTTTTCATCTTCTGTTCTCCTTTTCAATGTGGCTGGAATGGGATTTTCTGTTTTTGGATAAAAAAACAGACCCACTCCCCCAAGCATTCTTCTGCCCAGACGGTCGGCCTCTTCTCACGCTATACTCCCTGTGGTCATTTCCACTTCCGTCAGTCGTATAACTGCCTTTACCTTAACATGGAAAATCCCGCCTGTCAAGGGACACGGCGGGATTTTTTTTAAATGAAATTTTCAGAATGCACGAAGACAGCTCCGGTAAACGCCCCGGTGGATTCTGCAAATGTGCGGGTAAACGTCAACTTAGAACCCCTCTCTGTGACGCTCTTTTCGCAGTTCATAGCGGCGTTTTCCGCCCTCCCACTCAGCTTCCTGCTCCGGAGATTCCAGAATCAGCCCCGGAACGGGAAGTGCGCGGCCGTTCTCGTCGATGGCCACCATCACCACGTAGGCACGGTTGATCATTTTCCGAATGCCGGTCGCAAGCTCTTCCACGTACGTGTCGACGCGCACCTCCATTGAGGTGCGTCCGACATACGTCATTCTTCCGACCAGCACGACGGTGTCGTTCAGAAAAGCAGGATGCTTGAAGTTCAGATTGTCGATGCACGCGGTGGTGATTTCGTGGCCGCAGTGGCGGCGTCCCACCAGACCGGCAAGCTCATCGATCCACGCGACCAGCTGGCCGCCGAACAGACGGCCATAGCCGTTGATATGGCGGTGCATCAGAAGATACGACTGCTCTGTCTCAGAATCTTTTACGCGTTTCTTTGCCATTTCTTCCATTTTACCAATACGCTCCTTTTCACATCCTGTTTTTTGTATCTTTATACGTTCGCAAGCGCCTGATCAAGGTCTGCAATGATATCGTTCACATCCTCAATGCCGACCGACAGACGGATCAGATCCGGCAGAACACCGGCTTCGATGAGCTGCTGATCGTTCAGCTGGCGGTGGGTATGGCTTGCCGGGTGCAGAACGCAGCTTCTTGCATCGGCAACGTGTGTTACAATTGCTACCATTTTCAGGCCGTTCGTAAAACGCATCGCACCGTCTCTTCCGCCCTTCGGTCCGAAGCAGAGAACGCCGCACGTTCCGTTCGGCATATATTTTTCTGCCAGTGCATGGTATTTGCTGTCTGCAAGGCCTGCGTACTCAACCCACGCTACCTTCGGATGATTTTTCAGGAACTCTGCCACTTTCTCGGCATTTCTGCAGTGGCGCTCCACGCGCAGGTGCAGGGTCTCCAGACCGACATTCGTCAGGAATGCATTCTGCGGGGACTGGCACGCTCCCATATCACGCATCAGCTGTGCGGTTGCTTTTGTGATATACGCTTTTTTACCGAATTTCTGCGTATAAATCACGCCGTGGTACGATTCGTCCGGTGTAGTAAGGCCCGGGAATTTGTCTGCATGCGCATCCCAGTCGAAGTTTCCGGAATCGACAATCGCTCCGCCGAGCGCCATTGCATGGCCGTCCATGTATTTTGTGGTGGAATGGGTGACAATATCTACACCGAACTCGAACGGACGGCAGTTGATCGGGGTTGCAAAGGTGTTGTCGCAGATCATCGGAACGCCGTGCTCATGTGCAAGTTTAACAAACTTGTCAATGTCAAGTACAACACCTGCCGGGTTGGAAATCGTCTCGGCAAAGACAGCTTTGGTGTTCGGCTGGAATGCTTTTTCCAGCTCATCTGCCGGCGCATCCTGGTCCACGAGGGTAGTCTCGATGCCGAATCGTTTTAAGGTAACGGCGAGCAGGTTGGAGGTTCCTCCGTAAACCTTTGCCGCGCAGACAACGTGGTCGCCTGCCTCACAGATATTGGTAACAGCAAGCATCGTTGCCGCCTGGCCGGAAGATGTGAGCATGGCTGCCACGCCGCCCTCCAGATCGCAGATTTTCTGTGCTACGACGTCGTTCGTCGGGTTCTGCAGACGGGAATAGAAATATCCCTCCTCCTCCAGATCGAACAGTTTTCCCATTTCCTCGCTGGTTGCATATTTGAATGTTGTGCTCTGGTAAATCGGAAGTACACGCGGCTCACCGTTTTTCGGCTGCCATCCTCCCTGTACACAGATTGTGTCCTGGCTGTATCCCATAATTTTTCTCCCTTCTGTAAGTGAAACCGGTCCACCGGGCCGATTTCTGCTGTGCTCAGCGCCATAATAATACCCCCACCCGGGATGCCCGGGCGAGGGTATCACTTTTTCCTATTATAACTCTGTTTGTTCTTTCCTGCAACTATATGCGCACAGATTTAGGAGAGATATTCATCCACATATTTCTGGATATTGGAAGCATTCACAATCTTCTGCGCCTGGCCGTCCTCCACAACGAGAAGAGTCGGTGCCTGCATGATGCCGTACTGTGCGGCAAGATCCGGGTGACGCTCTGCGTCGATCACCTCATACTGCTCCTCGGCGAGCATTTCTTTTGCCATTTTGCAGTTCGGGCAGGTGCTTGTCGTGAACAGGTACATGCCGTCTTCCTCGATTTTATCTGCTGCTGCAGCGGCTTTCGGCTCTTCTTTTCCAGCGGCCTGCTCTGCCAGTTTCTCTGCTGCGCCGTACGATTTCATTTTCTGCTCCGGCGATTTGGAGTGGATGATATCATATACAGTTCTGTTCTTGTACTCCTGGCGTTTTCCGTCGTTCCAGTTCTTGACCGGACGGTAATATCCCGTGATACGGCTGTAAACCTCTGCCTCTTTTCCACAGATCGGACATGTAAAGTGCTCGCCGGCGAGATAGCCGTCGTTCGCACAGACAGAATACGTCGGGGACAGCGTGTAGTACGGCAGTTTGTAGTTCTCTGCAATCTTCCGCACAAGGGAAGCTGCTGCTTTCCAGTCCGGCAGTTTTTCGCCAAGGAACGCATGGAATACAGTTCCCGAGGTGTACAGCGTCTGCAGATCATCCTGAATATCAAGCGCAGAGAAAATATCCTCGGTATAGTCCACCGGCAGATGGGAGCTGTTGGTGTAGTACGGGGTATCTCCCTCATGGCCTGCGGTCTTGATATCCGGCCATTTTGCACGGTCGTGTTTTGCCAGACGGTATGCGGTCGACTCCGCCGGAGTTGCCTCAAGGTTGTACAGATCGCCGTACTCCTCCTGGTAATCAGAAAGACGCTCTCTCATATGGTTCAGAACTTCTTTCGTAAACTGCTGTGTCTTCGGATCCTCCAGACCCTTTCCGAGCCATGCGGCATTTAAGCCGGCCTCGTTCATACCGATCAGACCGATGGTTGAGAAGTGGTTCTCAAACGTTCCAAGGTACCGTTTCGTATATGGATACAGTCCCTCGTCCAGGAGGCGGGTAATGACCTCACGTTTCGTCTTTAACGAACGTGCGGCAATATCCATCATATGATCGAGACGGCGGTAGAACTCTTTCTCATCTTTGGACTGATATGCGATACGCGGCATATTGATGGTGACAACGCCGACCGATCCGGTGCTCTCGCCGGAACCGAAGAATCCGCCGGTTTTCTTTCGAAGCTCACGCAGATCCAGGCGGAGACGGCAGCACATGGAGCGCACGTCGCTTGGTTTCATATCGCTGTTGATGTAGTTGGAGAAGTACGGGGTACCGTATTTTGCAGTCATTTCGAACAGCAGACGGTTATTCTCCGTATCGGACCAGTCAAAATCGGATGTGATGGAGTAGGTCGGGATCGGGTACTGGAAGCCTCTTCCGTTGGCATCTCCCTCGATCATCGTCTCGATGAACGCTTTGTTGACCATATCCATCTCTTTTTTACAGTCTTTGTACTTGAAGTCCATCTCCTTACCGCCGACGATCGCCGGAAGCTCCGCGAGGTCATCCGGTACGGTCCAGTCGAGTGTGATGTTGGAGAACGGTGCCTGGCTTCCCCAGCGGCTCGGTGTGTTGACGCCGTAGATAAACGCCTCGATGCACTTCTTCACTTCGCCGTAGCTTAAGTTGTCCACTTTGACGAACGGCGCCAGATACGTATCAAATGAAGAAAATGCCTGCGCACCTGCCCACTCGTTCTGCATAATGCCGAGGAAGTTGACCATCTGGTTGCACAGAACCGAAAGATGTCTTGCCGGAGAAGAAGTAATCTTTCCGTTGATGCCGCCAAGTCCTTCTTTGATGAGCTGTTTTAACGACCATCCTGCACAGTAGCCGGTCAGCATCGACAGGTCGTGGATGTGAATATCCGCGTTGCGGTGTGCCTCGGCGATCTCGTCATCATAAATCTCTGATAACCAGTAGTTGGCTGTGATCGCGCCGGAATTGCTTAAGATCAGACCGCCGACAGAATACGTTACGGTCGAGTTCTCTTTGACACGCCAGTCCTCTACTTTTACGTAGCTGTCTACGATCTCTTTGTAGTCTACGATCGTCGATTTCATGTTGCGGATTTTTTCCCTCTGCTTGCGGTACAGAATGTAAGCTTTTGCCACTTCTGCGTAGCCGCACTGGATCAGCACGTTCTCCACGCTGTCCTGAATTGTCTCCACTGAAATTTTTCCGTCTTTGATCTTGGACTGAAAGTCCGCTGTTACGCGCAGTGCCAGCATCTGAAGCATGTCATCGCTGAACTGCATATCTTTTGCGCCGAATGCTTTTCCAATCGCATCGGTAATCTTTTTCATCTGGAACTCTGCAATCGTTCCGTCTCTCTTTTCTACCTGAAACATGGAATCCCTCCTGTTAATTCAACCGTTTCTGCAAGGCCTTTTTAAGGTTCCACTCTTTGCAGTGTCTGAACCATATGATAGCAGAGCATGTTTCTCCCGTCAATAGTAAAAAGTACCATATCTAGTGTGAAATTTTCTAACATCACTAGATATGGTACTTTTACTTATGTTCTGTCCCTTCCATTTTTCGGCGCTGTACGGCGCTTAAAGGGATGTACTGCCGTTTTTAAGCCCGCTTGCCATACCTCTATACCCTCGGATAGATATCCTTCGGTACATAGGCTTTTACGCGGATGCCCTCCGACAGATATTCCTCTTCAAGCAGAATTCCGTACCCGCGGATCAGCGAAATCGTTCCCGCTTTGTCATACGGATAGAGCCGCTCAATATAAATTTTGCCTTCCATCATCCAGGAGGAAAGTAAATTTTTCAGGTCTTCGAGTCCCTGTCCCGTCTTCGCAGAAACGGCAAGGCTCGCATCTGCCCGAAAATCCTTTACAACAACCGGATCGAAAAGCTTGTCCTGCTTATTCAGCAGGGTGACGATCTTTTTGTCCTCAACTTTCAGTTCCCGCAGCGTATCGTACACGACCTGCATCTGCAGCTCCATCTGCGGATTTGACGTATCCACAACGTGGAGAATATAGTCGGCATACCGTGCTTCCTCCAGCGTACTGCGGAATGCATCGATCAGATGATGTGGCAGCTTATTGATAAATCCAACCGTATCGGTCAGCAGGATTTCCTGTCCATCCGGAAGGGTCAGTGACCGCGTCGTCGTATCCAGCGTGGAAAACAGCATTGCATCTGCCAGAATTTCCGATCCTGTCAGTGCATTTAAAAGACTGCTCTTTCCCGCTGACGTATAGCCTACGAGCGCCGCTACCGGGATTTTGGAACGTTTTCTGCCTTCACGAAGGAGCTCTCTGTGCTGGCGTACTTCCTCAAGCTCACGTTTTAACTGCGTAATACGCGTGCGGATCAGGCGCCGGTCGGTTTCCAGCTTTTTCTCTCCCGGTCCTCTCGTACCGATTCCGCCGCCGAGACGGGAAAGCGATGTGCCAAGGCCGGAAAGTCGGGACGCACGGTACTTTAACTGGGCCAGCTCAACCTGGATTTTACCCTCGCTGCTCACGGCGCGCGCCGCAAAGATATCCAGGATCAAAAGCGTACGGTCCATGATCTTGCATTCCAGTGCTTCCTCCAGCCCTTTTAACTGGATCGAGGAGAGCTCATCGTCGCAGATGATGCCCGTCGCATCGCAGGCGCGCACCAGAATTTTCAATTCCTCTAATTTTCCTTTTCCGATGTACGTTCCCGGATGAATGGCCTCCCGCACCTGCACCAGGCGGCCCTCCACCTTCGCACCGGCGGTGCTGGCCAGTTCCGCCAGCTCGTCGAGCGATTCTTCTGCTTTTGCGCCGCCGTTTTCCTGTACGCCGACCAGAATCACGCGCTCCTGTTCTTCTCTTAAATCAAACAATCCAACTTCCTCCGTCTGTTATCGGTTCTGGAGAAACGTATTTTCCCGCTGCGCCGCGGTGTTTTCCGGGTATGCTGCCAGAAAATCCGCCATCAGCGACTTCGCGGTATCAAAATCCGCCCGTTTTTCATAGGATACAATCTGGTTGAACAGCAGATTTTCCCGGTCGGAATCCTCTGCCGTTTTGAGTCCTTCCTCGATATACGAGAGTGCACTGTCCGTGTCGTTTTCCGCAAGTGCGCAGAGCGCCAGCCCGTTGTTTGCTGCCGCCGCAAAGCCATCTGTCGAAAGATACGAAGAAAACAGTGCTTTCGCCTCATCGTTCTGACCATTGGAAAGGTAAACCTCGCCGAGCATTTCCATCGCCGCGCTGCTGCCGTCTTTCATTGCCTTCGAGAACGCTTTGACCGCCTCGTCCTGCTCCTCCAGATAGTAGTATGCGCAGCCGATGTTATAATAATCCTCGGTCGTTTTCGGCTCAATCTTCACTGCCGCTTCGAGGTAACGGTCTCCGTCCGCCTTCATGCTGCTCTCCTGATACAGCTCGTAAATGTCAAGGCAGAGCTGATAGCTCTCCTTCGTCTCCACTGCCGCATCAAAATCCACCTTCGCCTGCTCGTAATTCTTCTGCAGGAAGTACGCGCGTCCCCTAAGGAACAGCGCATCGGCATCTGCCTTTTCTTCCTGAATATTGGTGCAGATCTCAATGGCTCCGTCCAGATCTCCGGCCTGTACGCAGGTTTCCGCCTCGTAATACATGACATCGCGCGAAAACTCCGCGTCTTTGTGCTTCATGCTCGAAAGACTGCTCTTGAAAGCCTCTTTTGCCTTGTCATACTCCTGGCTTTTCAGATAAGCGATGCCGAGCGACCGGTAGCTCTCCGCCAGTCGGTCGCCTGCCTTTACGGCTCCCTCCAGCATCGCAATCGACGTTACGTAGTCCTTCTGTTCGAGCGCCTCGATGCCCTTTTTATAAAGCTTTGAATTTTTATTTTCACAGCCGCCAAGCATCATTGCCGCCGCCAGAAAAAAGATTACCAGTCTTTTTTTCATTCTGTCACAAGTCCTTCTTTATGCATCACAGAAACAACCTGGTCTACGTATTTTGCACACGTTGCGTCGTCCGGTGCTTCCACCATGACACGGATCACCGGCTCGGTGCCGCTCTCTCTTACGAGGATGCGTCCGTCATCGCCCAGGGCCTCTGCTACGTCTTCTACTGCTTTCTGTACTGCCGGGTTGGCCTTTGCAGCTGCTTTGTTTGCCACGCGGACATTCTTTAAGAGCTGCGGGTAAATCACTACCTCGGCTGTCAGGGTGCTGAGCGGGAGTTTCTTATCTATCAGCACTTCCATCACCATCAGGGAGGTCAGGATTCCGTCACCGGTCGTCGCGTGCTTGCTGAAAATGATGTGGCCGGACTGCTCTCCGCCGAGAGAATAGCCGTTTGCCATCATGTTCTCGCACACGTATTTGTCGCCGACTGCCGTCTTCTCATACCGGATACCGGCGCGGTCACACGCTTTGTAAAGACCGAGGTTTGACATGATCGTGGTCACAATCGTATCTCCGTTTAACTGGCCTTTTTCTTTTAAGTATTTACCGCAGACATACATGATCAGGTCTCCGTCTACCACATTTCCCAGCTCATCGACAGCGATGCAGCGGTCTGCGTCTCCGTCGTAGGCAAATCCGACATCGAGGTGTTTCTCTCTTACATATTTCTGAAGCTCTTCGATGTGGGTGGAACCACAGCCGCAGTTGATGTTTGTTCCGTCCGGCTCGTTGTGGATCACATATGTCTTGGCGCCGATGGCATCAAACACGCTCTTGGCTACGGAAGAGGCACTTCCGTTGGAGCAGTCGAGTCCGACTCTCATGTTTTTAAAGGATTTTGTCGGAATCGAGATCAGGTGTCCAATGTAGCGGTTCCTTCCGGCTGCAAAATCCACGGTACGTCCGATGTCTTCTCTCGTTGCGAACGGGATCTTCGGTGTTCCGTCGTCGATGTAGGCTTCGATCTGCGCTTCGATGTCGGCTTCCAGTTTCTGTCCCAGGCCGTTGATGACTTTGATTCCGTTGTCATAGAACGGGTTGTGGCTGGCGGAGATCATAATTCCGCAGTCAAAGTTTTCGGTACGGACAACATAGGAAACGCTCGGGGTGGTCGTTACGTGCAGCAGATAAGCGTCTGCTCCCGATGCGGTCAGTCCTGCTACCAGCGAATATTCGAACATGTAGCTGGAGCGTCTGGTGTCTTTTCCAATGACGATCTGTGCTTTGTGGTCTTTTCCGAAATACCATCCGAGGAATCTTCCCACTTTATATGCATGCTCAACCGTCAGATCAATGTTTGCTTCCCCGCGAAATCCATCTGTTCCAAAATATTTACCCATGGTATGCTCCTTTCCCCTTTCGGGCAGAAAGCGTGTCTGAAATTTTTTGCAATCATTCAAACACGCTTTTTCTGGTTATTCACTCAAATAACAAAATATCGTAATTAGTCGTACAGCTTCTCGCTGTATACGCCGTCCGCAATCAGTTTGCGGAATGCTTCTGTTACGGAAGCTTTGTCTTCCTGATACGTTACGCCGAACCACTCTGCGTCGGTCGGAAGAACTTTTACTTCTGCTTTTCCTGCGTGCAGCAGCTCGTCGATGTAGATCGGAAGGAGGTACTCGCCTTTTACATCTCCCTCTTTCTGTGCTGAAAGGAATTCAATAAAGCCTTTCTCCAGAAGATCAATGAACTCCGGCTGCAGTCCCCACATGTTCATGGAAACAAGGGAGTTTTTGCCGATCGGATCAACCGTTCCGTCTTCTTTTTCAACGCCTGCGCCCTCTGCGGTCTTTACGATGTTTTTCGTCTCGTTGACACCGGTCAGGTTTCCGTTTTCATCAACGACGCAGACACCTCTTGTAACACCGCCGTTGTCACTTAAGGTGTTTCCAAGCACGAATCCTGCCATGGAGATCGGCATAACTTCATCCACATCATGCTCCTGTACGAGGTAGTCGTGCAGTTTTACGAACGGATCTTTTCCGTAATAGTCATCAGCATTGATAACAGCAAACGGCTCTTTTACAAGACCTTTGCAGGCAAGAACGGCCTGGCCGGTTCCCCACGGTTTGGTACGGCCTTCCGGTTTTGCAAAGCCTGCCGGCAGATCATCGAGCTCCTGGAATGCATATTCCACCTCTGTGATTTTGCTGATGCGGTTGCCGATGACTTCCTTGAAATCTTTCTCCAGATCCTTGCGGATGATGAAGACTACTTTGTTGAAGCCGGCTTCCAGTGCATCGTGGATGGAATAATCCATGATGATCTCCCCGTTTGGTCCTACTGGCTCAAGCTGTTTGATTCCCTTTCCAAATCTGCTGCCGATTCCGGCTGCCATGATCACAAGTGCTGTTTTCTTCATAGCGTTTTCCCTTTCTCTTTTCCCCTTTTTTCTCTTGTTTATTCTATCAACAATCGATCCTGTAGACCAATCGTGATTCGCAGCGTTTATTATTATGCTTCTTCCTGCATGCTGCTCAGCTTTGCGGCCTGATCGGCTGCAATCAGACTGTCGATGATTTCATCCAGATCGCCGTTCATGATGGCGTCCAGTTTGTATAAGGTCAGTTTGATTCTGTGATCCGTCACACGTCCCTGCGGGAAGTTGTACGTACGGATCTTCTCAGAGCGGTCTCCCGTTCCGACCTGGCTCTTTCGAAGCTCGGCCATCTCATCGTGCTGTTTCTGCTGCTCTAAGTCATACAGACGGGCACGCAGAATCTTCAGTGCCTTGTCCTTATTCTTTAACTGTGATTTCTCATCCTGGCAGGAAATGACAATGCCGCTCGGGAAGTGGGTCAGACGGACTGCTGAGTCGGTCGTATTGACACACTGGCCGCCGTTTCCGGAAGCACGGAATACATCGAATTTGTAATCTTTCGGGTCGATCTGTACTTCGACGTCGTCCACCTCCGGCATGATCGCTACGGTCATGGTTGAGGTATGGATTCTTCCGCCGGACTCGGTTTCCGGCACACGCTGTACGCGGTGTGTGCCGCTCTCGTACTTCATCCGGGAGTACGCGCCTGCTCCGTTGATCAGAAGTGTTGCGTCTTTAAAGCCGCCGATTCCGTTTTCATCGGCGCTGGTCAGCTCTGTTTTCCAGCCGCGGCTCTCTGCGTATTTGATGTACATACGGCAGATTTCTGCGGTAAAGAGTGCCGCCTCGTCTCCGCCGGCACCTGCGCGGAACTCTACGATAACGTTCTTGTCATCGTTCGGGTCTTTCGGCAGAAGCAGGACTTTGAGTTCCTGCTCCAGCTCCTCTACGCGTTTTTTCGCATCGGAGAGCTCTTCTTTCAGCATTTCGCGCATCTCTTCGTCGGATTCCTCCTCGAGAAGCATCAGGCTCTCTTCAATGGTCTGTTTCTGTGTTTTATAGTCCTTATATGCGTCTGCGATCGGCTGGAGTTCTGCCTGCTCCTTCATCAGCTTCTGGAACTTCGCCGCATCGGCAGCGACGTCCGGCTCGCTTAACTGATTCAGTACCTCCTCGAGACGCATGAGGATATCATCAAGTTTATCAAACATAAAATGACTGCTCCTTTTTGCTGTTTTCGTCTGTTTATGATGTCATTATGGTGTCAAAATTAAAATTCATTTCTGTCAGGGTTTTTTGTGCCAGATACCGGTCACCACGCGGTCCAGGCCTGCCAGATCTTTCAGAACCTGTACATCGGCAAAGCCGTGGGTTTCCATCAGCTCCCGCACTTCATCTCCCTGATCATATCCAATTTCAAAACAGAGCTTTCCGCCCTCTTTTAAATAGCTTCCTGCCTGCTCTGTAATCTTCCGGTAAAAGACAAGACCGTCCGCACTGCCGTCGAGTGCCATCCGCGGCTCATGGTCGCGCACCTCCGGCATCAGCGTTTCAATCACATCCGTGCGGATATACGGCGGATTGCTTGCGATCACATCGAAGGTTCCCTCGATGTTTTCAAATAAGTTGCTCTTTACGAACGATGCCCGTCCGCCCACCTGTGCGCCGTTCTTTTCCGCAACCTGTAAGGCTTTCTCGGAGAGATCCGCGCCGATTCCCGTGCAGTCCTCTCTCGTTACAAGAAGCGATATGAGAATGCATCCCGAACCGGTGCAGAGATCGAGAATCCGTGCATCTTTTGGAAGGCCGCGGAGCGCTTCCTCCACAAGAATCTCGGTGTCCTGCCGCGGAATCAGTACATGCTCATTCACAAAAAAAGGGATTCCGTAGAACCACGCCTCTCCGGTCAGCTGCTGCAGCGGAATGTGTTCGCCGCGCTTTCTGACCAGCGCTTCGTACTGCTCCTGCTGTTCTTTTGGCATTTCATCTTCACTGTGTACAAAGTAGGTGCTGTGGCTGATCCCGCAGACATGCTCCAGTAAAAGCCATGCGTCCTGCCGGGCTTCCTCCACCCCCTGCTTTTGTAAGTACAGAATAGCGGATTCCAGTGCAGATTTCAAGTTTTTTCTATCGTGCACACTCATCGGTCACGGCTCCTCATGTTCTTTCTTTTCGGTTTTGGCCGGGTACGTATAACCAAAGTTTTCGTTCAGGTACGCTCTCCAGTCAAACACAGCCTCCACAGCGGCGATCGCAACCTCTGCCATCTCGGCATCCGGCTCGCGCGTCGTCAGGCGCTGCAGCATCAGGCCCGGTTTACTGATCAGGTTGACCAGTTTATTGTCACTTTTTCCCGCCAGGCGGATAATTTCATACGAAACGCCCGCGATCACCGGAATGAGAAGCAGGCGGATCACAATTTTCAGCAGCGGGGAATCGACCCGGATGAACATGAAAAAGATGATGCTGATGACGATGACGTACATCAGAAAGCTCGTTCCGCAGCGCTTGTGCTCCCGGGAACTCTTTAAGACGTTTTCCACGTTCAGTTCCAGACCGTGCTCAACGCAGTTGATGCATTTATGCTCGGCGCCGTGGTACATGAACACGCGCTGAATGTCTTCCATACGGGAAATGGCTGCCAGATAGCCGAGGAACAGTGCCACACGCACAAAGGCCTCTGCCACCGCGGTCAGTGTCGTTCCGGCTCCCGCTTTGTGCAGCAGTTCGGACAGGAAGTACGGCACCATCAGAAAGAGAACGACGGCGATGACAACGGAAAATGTGACGGTTCCGTACATCATCAGCTTGTCTGTCTTTTCTTTTTTCGCTTTCTGCTGCTCCTCTTCCTCTTTCGTCGCCGGCTTTTTCTTTTCCTCCTCCTCGTCCTCATAGAACGAAGCGGAGTACATAAGGGAACTCATGCCGACGATCATCGAATCGGCAAAGCTGAAGACACCGCGCAGAATCGGAACTTTTAAAAGCCCCTTGTGCTTTGTCAGCGGCTTGTGCTGCTCTACTTTAACCTCAATCTCCCCGTCCGGCCGGCGTACTGCGACGGAATAGCGGTCCTTGTTCATCATCATGACGCCTTCCATCACGGCCTGGCCGCCAATATTGGATGATTTCATAATTTACGTTTACCTCCTCAAAGGGGATTTTCTGCATCCGTAACGCAAGAACGGGCTGAGATCTTCCAACCTCAGCCCGTTTTTCATCTTGCTTGATTCAATTCTTATTTCATGCCGTATTTCTTGTTGAACTTCTCGATACGTCCACGAGCTGCAGCAGCTTTCTGCTGGCCAGTGTAGAACGGATGGCATTTAGAACAGATCTCAACATGGATCTCTTTCTTGGTAGAACCTGTTACGAAAGTATTTCCGCAGTTGCAGGTAACAGTTGCCTGATGGTATTCTGGATGGATTCCTTCTCTCATTTTATTCACCTCTTCTTAATATTGTTATCTTCTCAGATTTACTCTGATGATTTCGTATTTCAGGCTGACAAAATCTCATCAACCTTGCACAGCTTTCTCATTGTATCACACAATTTTGAAAATTGCAAGCCTTATACTATTTTTTGTTTCTTTAAAATTTGAATCAGTTCGCCGTTGTTTCTGGTGCGGGCAAACATGTTCAGAATATTTTCCACGGCTTCCTCGGATTTCATGCCGTTTAATGCCTTCCGCATATTGTAAACGGCCTCCTGCTCATCCGGTGTCAGAAGCAGATCTTCTCTTCTTGTTCCCGATTTGGCTATGTCGATGGCCGGGAAGACGCGGCGTTCCTGCAGTTTCCGGTCGAGCACGAGTTCCATGTTTCCGGTGCCTTTGAATTCCTCGTAAACGACATCGTCCATCTTGCTTCCGGTGTCCACAAGCGCCGTTGCAAGAATCGTCAGGCTTCCGCCCTCGCGCATGTTTCTGGCCGCGCCGAAGAACCGTTTCGGCATGTAGAGTGCTGCCGGATCGAGACCGCCGGAAAGGGTACGGCCGCTCGGCGGAACGGTCAGGTTGTAAGCTCTGGCGAGACGTGTGATGCTGTCGATGAAGATCGTAACGTCTTTTTTACTCTCCACAAGACGTTTCGCGCGCTCAATGACCATCTCGGACACGCGTTTGTGGTGCTCCGGCTGCTCATCGAAGGTGGAATAGATGACTTCCACATTCGATCCCTGAATCGCTTCTTTAATGTCGGTGACCTCCTCCGGACGCTCGTCGATCAGAAGGATGATCAGATACATCTCTGGGTTGTTCCGCAGGATGGATTTTGCCGCATCCTTCAAAAGCGTCGTTTTTCCGGCTTTCGGCGGGGAGACGATCATGCCTCGCTGGCCTTTTCCGATCGGACTTACAAGATCCACGATCCGCATCGCCATGCTTCCGCCCGGGCGCTCAAGGCGCAGCCGCTCATCCGGGAAGACCGGTGTCATATCTTCGAAATTGCCGCGGCGCATGATCTGGTCGAGCGGCAGATTGTTGACGCTCTTTAAGTATAAAAGGGCGCTGAATTTTTCGGTTGCGGACTTTACTCTCGTGTTTCCGCGGATGATATCTCCCGTTTTCAGTCCGAAACGGCGGATCTGGGACGGAGAAACGTAGACATCGCTGTCGCCCGGCATATAGTTGTCGGAGCGGATAAATCCAAATCCGTCCGGCATGACCTCGAGGATGCCGCAGGCCTCCTGGCCGCTGTCGAGCGTGCTGGTTTCCTGACGCGGTTCCTGTCTCGTCTCTGGTCTTGCTTCCTGACGCAGCGGCTCCTGTCTCATTTCCTGCCCTGCTTCCTGACGCGGCTCCTGTCTTTGCTCTTCCTCACGGTTATTCTGATTATAATTCCGTGGTTCCTGAAATCTACGCTCATTGAAACGCGGCGCTCTTGGACGGTACTCCTGGCGCTCTCCGTTTTCACTGCGCTCTTCCCGGCGGACATACCGCGGTCTCTGGTACGGGCGCGCGGTGCCGTTTTCCGAGGTTTCCCGATTCTGGCGCTCCATACCGTCCTCCCGCTTTTCCTGCGGTTCCTGATTCTGATCCTGTACAGTTTCCGTCTTTTTTTCCTCTTTTAGAACCGCCGGCTCTTCCATGTTTTTCTGGTTTTCTTTCTGATCTTCTTCCAGCATCCGCTCAATCAGCGCTTCTTTCCGCAGGGTGGAAATCCCCTTCATGTTTCTGGATTTTGCCAGCGCTTTCAGCATGCTCAAAGGCAATGACTCATACTTTTCTCTTGTCATACCATTTTTCCTCTATCTATTCTCTATTTGATTTTCGGTTCTGTTTGGAGTTTTTAAGATATTTGATGCGCGAATATTTTTGCTGCAATTATTTAGAATCTGATTTTTGTCATTTTACTGCTGTGGATTTTTCTGCGGTTAGTGGGACTCGAACCCACACGCCGAAAGGCACAGGAACCTAAATCCTGCACGTCTGCCAATTCCGTCATAACCGCATATTATTTTTTCGAGAAAAAGAAAAATCCCATAGAAAACCTCCATGGGCGTTTTCTACGGGTTATTTAGTGAAGCATCGGGGATTCGAACCCCGGACAACTTGATTAAAAGTCAAGTGCTCTACCGACTGAGCTAATGCTCCGTATACTTTTGCATCCAACTGGGCTAGCTGGATTCGAACCAGCGAATGCAGCAGTCAAAGTGCTGTGCCTTACCGCTTGGCGATAGCCCAATGTTTCGCCTTGCTGGCAGGGTGGATAAAGGGATTCGAACCCTTGGCCTCCAGAGCCACAATCTGGCGCGCTAACCAACTGCGCTATACCCACCATAATTACGACTTACAGTCTTTTTTCACTATTTAATTTTAGTGAAGCGTGCTTGGAGGGATTCGAACCCCCGACCCACGGCTTAGAAGGCCGTTGCTCTATCCAACTGAGCTACAAGCACACAGCTTCTACAAAATCGTAGCAGCAAGCGGGTGATGGGAATCGAACCCACGTATCCAGCTTGGAAGGCTGGTGTTCTACCATTGAACTACACCCGCACGACATCGGGGTGACAGGATTCGAACCTGCGACCTCCTGGTCCCAAACCAGGCGCTCTAGCCAAGCTGAGCCACACCCCGTAAACAAGGTTTCCCGATTTGCGTTTAACCCTTTCGCGCTCGACGCAAGATTTATTATATTACATTGTTTTCGGTTTGTCAACACTTTTTTTCATTTTTTTCAAAATGTTTTTTGTGTTGTTTTGCTCTCACCGGACAACAAAGAGATCTTATCATATCTTTTCTCATCTGTCAACACCTAAATTGTATTTTTTTGACAAACTTTTTAAGGATTAGTCAGAACCTGCTCCGGTACTACCCTGTTTTCTTTGGAATAGTCATGTTAGTTGCGATAATTCATTCGATTTTGGGCTGTTCTCCGCCCTTTTTCGACCCGTTTTTTAATCCAGATACTTGATTTCCACCGAAAGCTCATGCTCTTCGTTGATCGTCAGCATGGCATAGCTTGGTTTTCTTCCCATCTGACGCGGATACGTGAGGCTGCCTGGATTGACAATCCAGAGATTTCCACGCTTTTCTGCGACCGGCCGGTGCGTATGGCCGAACAGTACGATATCCACACCCCTGGAAAGCGCCTCCGCATAGATTCCCTCCAGGCCGAGCGATACGCCGTAGTTATGACCGTGTGTGATAAAGGCACGGTAATCATCAATGTTCACCTGAATCTCCGCCGGGAGGTTTGAAAACCAGTCGTTATTTCCCATGACCATATAGCACGGGCCGTTTACCTTGGATTTGATCAGGTCATCCATCCCTTCCACGTCACCGCAGTGGATCATGCCGTCGAACTCCTCACGTTCCATGGCCTCCTCGAGGTTATACATCCGTCCATGGGTATCGCTCACTATCAGAAATTTCATACTCATTCTCTTCCCTCTTCTTATTTCAAATATGATGCAATCTGTTCTTTCATCGCCGCCAGTGCTTTTCCTCTGTGGCTGACTGCGTTTTTCTCTTCCGGAGAAAGTTCTGCGGTCGTGCGGCTCATATCCGGCAGATAGAAAATCGGGTCATAGCCAAAACCGTTCTCCCCGCGTTCCTCGTAACCGATTTTTCCCTCGATCGTTCCTTTGGTGGTACAGACTGTTCCATCCGGGAAGGCGGCTGCAATCACACAGACGAATCGTGCCGTTCTTTTTTCCACCGGCACGCCCTCCAGGCGGTCAACGAGGCTCTGATTTTTGATGCGGTAGGACGTATCCTCTCCCATATATCTTGCCGAATAGACACCAGGCTCGCCGTTTAAGGCATCCACTTCCAGACCGGAGTCATCCGCCAGCACGATCGTGCCGCCGTCTGTGCATCCGGCAACGGTCTGTGCTTTGATTTTTGCATTCTCCTCAAAGGTTTTGCCGTTCTCATCGATCTCGACCGAAATGCCGGCTTCTTTCATCGAATAAATTTCCACCGGCAGATCCGCAAGGATTTCACGGATTTCTTTCATTTTGCCGGCATTTCCTGTTGCAAATACAATTTTTTTCATAACCGTTTTCCTTCTTTCACGCTGAAATAACTTGCGATCATTATACCGTATGTGTGACGCAAACACAAGAACCCTGTCACAAAAAAAGACCCCCGTTTTATCCGGGAGCCTTTTTTTGTAATCACACATTATTTTGCTTTTTTCTGATTTGCCAGAGTCTTGAATCCATCGAAAGCCAGGATCAGCGCCAGGATGACAAGCAGGCCTGCCAGCACGATACGTGCTACGCACCAGCCGATGCCAACGCCTGCGCCAAGGCCCTTGAAGTTTGCGATCAGGGTCTGTACAAGGGATGTGATGGTTACGATCAGCATGAATACCATCGGGAACAGGAACATTTTGTTGTTTTTGCCGACTTTTCCGAGCCAGGTGGCAACAGCAAGAAGTCCGATGGCTGCCAGCAGCTGGTTGGATGCACCGAACAGCGGCCAGATTTTGGAATAACCGGTCAGGCCAAGGCCGATGCCGAGTACTACGGTGATAACGGTTGATACAACCGGATTGGTCAGAACGGCTTTGTAGCCGTTTGCCTCTTTGTAAGTCTGTCCCGGCTCAAGCCAGAACTCCTGGAACATGTATCTTGCCAGACGGGTTGCGGTATCCAGAGAAGTCAGGCAGAATACCGATACAGTCAGAACCAGCAGAGAGTACAGTACATGGGTCGATCCGCCAAGTCCCGGAATGGTTGCTACCATCTCGGAGATACCGGTTGCAAATACAGCGGTCGGAACAACGGTGGTTCCGTCTGCGTATCTGGACCAGATGTAGCCGACTGCACACAGAGATACGATTGCAAGTGCACACTCAATCAGCATACCGCCGTATGCGATCGGGCGGGCATTTTTCTCATTGTCAAGCTGTTTCGATGTAGTTCCTGAACCAACGAGTGAGTGGAATCCGGAAATTGCACCGCAGGCAATCGTTACGAACAGTGCCGGGAACATAAATCCAAGAGAGCTTCCGGTCGGAGCCAGCGTATCTTTGAAACCGGTGAAAGCCGGGATATCAAGGGATGCATGGCCCATCAGGGCACTTCCGATGACACCGACAACGGCTACGATCATCATAAAGTACAGAAGGAAGGAGCTTAAGTAGTCACGCGGCTGAAGCAGAATCCAGACCGGTGCAACGGAAGCTACTGTGATATAGATACCAACAATCACCATCCATGCTGTCTCGGAGAGATAGATCGGATGGAAGTTTACGCCAACAACTACGCAGACAACGATTGCTGCAATGCCTGCGATGGTAGAAACGCCAAGAGATACATTTCTTCTGTATACCATGAAGCCGAACACAACGGCAAGTACGATAAACAGAATGGAAATCATAGCCGTTGTTGCATTGGCGGAGCTTGCTGCCACATCGACAGCGCCGCTCTCGGTATAGGTCGCTTTAAAGGTGTTTGCAACGATGGAACCGAATGCTGCGACAACGAGAATCAAGGTCAGGTAAGCAAATACAATAAAGAGTTTTTTCGCTTTGCTTCCCATCGTGTCTGCGATAACCTCACCGATAGACTGTCCTTTGTGGCGCAGGGACGCAAACAGTGCGCCGTAATCGTGAACGCCTCCAAAGAAAATACCGCCGATGAGTACCCATAAAAGAACCGGAACCCATCCAAAGACAGCTGCCTGAATCGGTCCGTTGATCGGGCCTGCGCCTGCGATGGACGAGAAATGATGTCCCATTAAGACCGGAGCTTTTGCCGGAACATAGTCCACACCGTCTTCCTCGGTGAACGCAGGGGTTTTCCGTTTCGGATCGACACCCCACTGCTCGGCAAGCCATTTTCCGTAGAATACGTATCCGGCGATCAGAATGCCGATTCCGATAACCAGTACAAGAATACTATTCATTTGTTTTTCCTCCCTCTTTTGGTAGAATATTTTATAGATAACTAAGACCGGAACATCTTAGCGTATCCCTTTACCAATTCCCAGGCCGCCCGGTTTCCGAATACTTTCTGTTCCGCCGTATCAAAAACAAGAAGCCGAACCTGACAGTAACCCCGCAGAGAAAACCGATAGTTTTTATAATACCTGTACTTTCGGATTTTCTTTTTTACGCTGTCTGCAACCGGTTTGTCCGCAAAAAAAATACCGGTCACCAATGTGTACATGTGGTCGGTATCCGGTACTTCCTTCCCTTCTCGAACCACCTTTGGCTCTATCCATTCTGTCAGATCCGTCAGAAATATTTCGACGTCCTGTTCGTTCAGTTCTTCCACCGCTTTAAAATACGCGTGTTCATGGCAGCTGATCCTCCACAGCTCTGCTTTCTTTGAGAGTACGTATTTCGCTCCGCTCTCGTGGTAGCTTGCACAGGCATCGTAGATATGGCCGTTTACTTCGGACGGCTTTACGATATCGTAGCTTCTCTCATAGGAATGCAGCAGTCTGTCTCTGATCTCCTGTCCGTTCATGGTTTCCTCCGCTTGATGAAAAAATTTCGCATGAGGACAGTTTAGCACAGTAACGCATTATTTTCAAGAAAATATGAGATTTTCCTAAAATTTTTATCACTAAAAAGAAGCAGCGCCGAAAATCATTCGGCACTGCTTCTTTTTGTATTATTTCTGCTCTTTTTCCCGGCGCGGCGGCTTCGGTCCGGCGTACTGGTAAAAGTAGGTTTTCAGCATTCCATTGTAAATCTTACGGTTCTTGTCCGCCTTTTTGCCGAGATACCGCTCGGCGTCCTCGTAGCTCGTAATCAGGTACATCGACCAGGAATCGAGTGCACGGTACCGCTCTCCTAAGGTCTGATACAGGGCCGGAAGATCTTTTTTATCCTCCAGTCGTTCACCATATGGCGGGTTCGTAATCAAAAAACCGTATTTTTTCGGGTGTGACAGTTCGGCAACCGGGCGCTGCTGGAAATGGATCAGATGGTCCACACCGGCCAGTTTTGCATTTTCACGCGCGCTCTTAATCACATCGCCATCGATGTCAAAGCCCTGAATATCCGTCTCTGCATCATTCCGGATCCGATAGCGGGCATCCTCTGCGGCATCCATCCAGCATTTTTTCGGTACGAGATGGTTCCACTGCTCCGCAAGGAAGGATCGGTTGAGTCCCGGCGCAATGTCAGCTGCCATCATCGCCGCCTCGATCGGGAAGGTACCGCTTCCGCAGAACGGATCGACGAGAATCCGGTCCCCTTTCCACGGTGTCAGCATGATGAGCGCAGCCGCAAGTGTCTCGGTGATCGGCGCTTTGGCTGTCAGTTTCCGGTATCCTCTCTTATGAAGGGAAACGCCGGAAGTATCCAGTCCGATCGTGACTTCATCTTTTAAGATCGAAACACGGATCGGGTACTGTGCACCATCCTCCGGGAACCACTCCATGTGGTATACCTGTTTTAAACGCTCTACAATCGCTTTTTTCATGATCGACTGGATATCGGACGGGCTGAACAACTTACTCTTGATGGAGTTTGCCTTTGTTACCCAGAATTTTCCGTTTTTCGGGATGAATTTTTCCCACGGAAGTGCTTTTGTCGCCTCAAAAAGTTCATCGTACGTCTCGGCATGGACCTGCCCTACTTTCAGCAGAATACGCTCGGTCGTACGAAGGAACAGGTTGGCGTAGGCGATTCCCTCTGCATCTGCCAGAAACGTTACTTTTCCGTCTTCGACACACTCGATTTCATAGCCGAGATCGAGAATTTCACGTTTCATCACCGCCTCCAGGCCAAAGTGGCACGGGGCAATCAGTTCATATAATTCCATACTCTCCCGTCCCCTCTTATAATGTGAGCTGTTTTACGACCGTGCCGTCAAAACCTTTGATCGTAAACACGCCGTCCTCGAGAATCGCATACGTTGGGATATTTCCTTCTTTCGGCAGCGATACGGAACCCGGGTTCAGGAAGGTATGTGCGCCTTTTTTCTCTGCGCGCAGGACATGCGTATGGCCGTACAGGAAAATATCTCCATCCATCAAAGGCGGCAGATTCTGCTCGTTGTAGATGTGTCCATGACTCATATAGAACGTGTGGCCTCCCTCGATCAGAAGCCCGTAATCTGCCAGAACCGGGAACTCCAGCACCATCTGGTCTACTTCTGCGTCACAGTTTCCTCGTACATTGGTGAGGTACTGTTTTTTCTCATTCAGCATGGCAATAACCTGTTTTGGCGCATACTCTTTCGGAAGATCGTTTCTTGGCCCGTGATAGAGAAGGTCTCCTAACAGAAACAGGCGGCTTGCGCCCTCTGCCTCGAAAGCTTCCAGCATTTTTCTGCAGTAATAGGCAGAACCGTGAATATCGGATGCAAACATGTATTTCATATCTTTATCTCACTTTCGTTTTGTGTTTTCGATTATTTTTCTTTCTGTTTCATCTTACCGTATCTTTTCCCGCTTGACAAGAAGAAATGTTGCGGTACCTCTGTCGTTCCATCACAATTCTTCGCCCATCACCAGATACTTTCCACGGTATGCATGCATTCCGCCGATGACCGTTTTTACCTCGTATCCGTTCTCCGCCAGCCGCTTTCCCTCCGCCATGCTCGCAGCGCCCCGTTCACAGCAGATAACAAGAATTTTGTCCCGTGGAAGACAGACCCGTTCGAGCAGGTGGTCGTAAGGAAGATTCACAGCTCCTTTGACATGCCCTTTTTCGTATTCCCGCCGGTTCCGCACATCGATAATCATTGCCCACGGTTTTCCCACGTACCAGTCCAGCTGATCTGCCGCCAGCAGTGTCATGCCTGCCATATCCTGGTCCCCCTCTCCGGATCCTGACTTTCTCTCCTGTTTTATATGTATGCAGAAACCGGCGGCAGAGTCCGCATCGAACCTGCCGCCGGCTTTTCTCTGCCGGAAACCCAGAAAGTCACTTAATATTTTTCGGATTTCTTCTCCTCGTCCTGCTCCCGGTTCTGCTGGCCGTAGGATGACATCTCACGGTCTTTCACACGGTTGCAGTCTCTGCTGTTCTTCTGGTTTTTGCTGTATTCGCTTTTCTCATATCCGTTTTTGCTGTACTCGTTTTTGCTGTATTCATTTTTGCTGTTTCTTGTCATAATCTGTTTCCTCCTGGATATTTGTTTTGTCCTGCGACATCCTTTAGTATCGCTTTTTCGGCTCAGATTATGCATGCGGATCCCTGTTTTTCCACGATATGTACCGCAAAGTGGGGATTGTCTTCCCAAAAGCACCGGCTTTCTCCCCATTTCGGATCACTTGTTTCCAAATTGTGGTAATTTTTTCCAACTTTTGAATTTCGATGTTGCTTTTTCCTAGTATCTGTATTATAATCATTTTTGTAAAAGAATTTACCCTTCATAAATTTTTTTACAATTAATAACCCCTTATTAATTATTTATACTCCCCTTGAAAGACCGGTAGCTCCCCTGCCGGTCTTTCTTTTTTATCAGATACAGCGCAGCAAAAAGACGGGAAAGCCGCATACACCGTGGGCTTTCCCGTCTCTTTTTTTGTTAAAATTCTACTTTTTCCCCTTTTGCTGCTTTTGCTACCGTTCCGGCAAGAACAATGAGCGCCATAAGGTTCGGGATAACCATCAGCCCGTTAAAAAGGTCTGACAGGTTCCATACGAGATCTACTTTCAGCAGGGATCCCAGGAACACAAACACAACGACGATCAGCGAAAACGGAACAACTGCTTTTTTTCCGAACAGATACTGTACATTCTGTCTTGCAAAGAAGTACCAGCCGACGATGGTGGAAAAGGCAAAGAACAGAAGGCAGACTGCTACGAACGCCGGTCCGAAGCCTTTGAGGCCGGTCCGAAACGCCGCCTGCGCAACCGGTGTTCCTACAACACCGGCATTCATCATCTCTTCCAGAACGCCGGAAGAAAGGATAACGAGTGCGGTCATGGTCAGGACAACGAATGTATCAATGAACACACCGATCATCGCAACCTCTCCCTGATCCTCCGGGTTTTCCACATCTGCAATCGCATGGGCATGCGGGGTAGAACCCATACCGGCTTCATTTGAAAACAGACCGCGGGCAACGCCGTAGCGCATCGCCCTGCGCACCGTGATACCTGCCGCTGCTCCAAATACGGCATCCGGGCGGAAGGCACCGATAAAGATGGAAGCCACAGCTGACGGCACATGCTGAATATTGATCAGAATCACAACAAGTGCTCCGAGCAGATACAGTGCCGCCATTACCGGAACAACTTTCTCCGTGAACGATGCAATACGGGAGATTCCTCCGATGAAAATGAATGCGGCAAGAACTGCTACAATGACACCCATCACCCATTTTGGTACAGAAAATGCGGTGTAGAATGCATCACTGATGGAGTTCGACTGTACCATATTTCCCATGAAACCAAGTGCCAGGATAACAGCGACGGCGAAAAAGCCTGCCAGCGCTTTTCCAAACGTTCCCTTGAACGCGTGGGTGATGTAGTAAACCGGTCCTCCGATGACCTCTCCGCTCTCATCGCGGCGTTTTGAGATCTGTGCGAGATACGCCTCACCGTAGATCGTTGCCATGCCAAAGAACGCTGCGAGCCACATCCAGAAGATGGCTCCCGGGCCGCCGGATACGAGTGCGGTCGCACATCCTGCGATATTTCCGGTTCCAACCTGTGCAGCGATCGCGGTTGCAAGTGCCTGGAAGGAAGTCATACCGTCTTTTCCGGCTTTCTTACCCTTTAGTGAAAACCCGCCAAAGACACGGTTCCACGCCGTCTTAAACTTTCTTACCTGTACAAACCGGGTCCGGATTGAGAAATAAACTCCCGTTCCCACCAGCAGAAACAGCAGTACGCTGTTCCAGAGCACATCGCTGATCTGTGCAATTACCTGATTCCATGCATCCATTTTCTTTTCTCCCTTTCCATTCGACGTATGGTCTGAACGATCCGGATCACACATCCGCACCGTTTTGAGAAAAAAAATACCATCTTCCGCGGGATATCCTGCAGAACATGGCTCTGATTGAAAAATACAGCAAAAACTGCGCTTCCGAAAACTTTTTTTCGTTCCTGCGCACCGCTTTTCTTGTTCCGCGGCTGTTTTTCTTCTGTATCTTTTTTTGACTCTGTCCTTTTGCCTGAGAGATTCTGCATCGCTGCATTGCACCTTCGGCACTCTTTTCAAGAGCTTCTCCAGAGACCACTCCGTTTTTAGTCCTCGCCGTTTCCTCCCATTCTTGTTTTAAGAAGAGAACCGGCACCTGAAAGTTTTACTTCTTCGGTCGTGCACCTTTCAAAAATTAAATTTCCAAAGGCTCTCCGCACATTTTCTAAAAACTTCTACGTCTTTTTTTATTTTTGTAAAACTATAGCACCTGTGATACGATTCGTCAATACCCCCTGCCGTATTTTTTTCGAAATATTGGAAAAATATCTAAGAAAGAATCCTGCTTTGCAGGATTCTCCGCCTGCGGCGGGTCGCTTTAGCGACATAATTCCTCTCCGCCGCAGTGCGATCCTGCCCGGAGGGCTTTTTTATATAACGGGGAATTTCAACGAAATTTCCCGTTATATAAAAAAAGCAGCAGATCTACCGCACACACGCCTCAAAATCGTATGTACGGCATAGATCTGCTGTTCTCTTTCTCAAAGGATATTCCTCTGGAAAGCAGGGGACTTTCTCGATTTGGTTAAACCATATTTTATGACGCCTGGAACTGGCTGTTGTACAGATTGTAGTAGAAGCCTTTCTTCTCGAGCAGCTCCTCGTGGCGTCCCTGCTCGATGATCTTTCCGTCTTTCATGACAAGAATCAGGGAAGCATTGCGAATGGTTGACAGGCGGTGTGCAACCACAAAGCTCGTTCTGCCCTGCATCAGCTTGTCAAACGCCTCCTGAACCTGCAGTTCGGTACGGGTATCGATGCTGGAGGTTGCCTCGTCGAGAATCAGCATCGGCGGCAGGCAGAGCATCACACGGGTGATGCAGAGAAGCTGCTTCTGTCCCTGGCTGATGCTGTCTTCACTCAGAACCGTATCAAGTCCCTTCGGCAGACGTTTGATGAACTCCCAGCTGTGTGCCTCTTTTGCCGCACGAATGATCTCCTCCTCGGTCGCATCCGGCTTTCCGAAGCTGATATTGTCGCGCACAGTTCCCTGCTTGATCCACGTATCCTGCAGCACCATACCAAAGCAGCTGCGGAGTGCATGGCGGGACAGCCCGTCGATCGGCTTTCCGTCGATGCAGATCTTTCCGGCATCTACGTCATAGAAACGCATCAGCAGGTTGATAAATGTGGTCTTTCCGCATCCGGTCGGACCGACAATCGCAACACGCATGCCCGGCTGTACGTCGAGATTAAAGTTTTCAATCAGCTTTTTGTCTTTGTCATAACTGAACGCTACCTCGTCAATGGTCACATTTCCCGTCACCTGATCGATCGTTCCGGTCGGATCAGCGCTCTCCTCTTTTTCTTCCAGAAGGGCAAAGATACGGCCTGCACACGCAAGTGCGTTCTGCATTTCTGTGATAACGGAGCTGATATCATTGAACGGTTTCATATACTGGTTTGCATACGACAGCAGAACGGAAAGTCCGCCGACGGTCAGCGCGCCGCCCGGTATCATAAACGCTCCCACAAGGGCAACTCCGGCATAGATGACATTGTTGACAAAACGGGTAGACGGGTTGGTCAGCGAGCTGTAGAATACGGCCTGCTGACTGTATTTCTGCAGATCTTTGTTAATCTCTGCAAAGCGCTCGGAAGCTTTTTCCTCATAACCGAAGGCTTTGACTACTTTCTGGTTTCCAATCATCTCATCGATGAGTGCGGTCTGTTTTCCTCTCGTCTCACTCTGTTTCTGGAACATTTTGAACGAACGGCCGGAAATAAATTTTGCCACGAAGAAGCTCAGCGGCGTCAGACAGATCACAAGGAGTGTGATCCATACATTCTTTGAGAACATGAAAAACAGTGTCACAATAATGGTTACCACACCGGAGAAGAGCTGTGTAAAGCCAAGCAGCAGACCGTCCGATAAGATATCGGTATCTGTGATGACACGGCTTACAATGTCTCCGGAGCTGTGCTGATCCAGATAGGACAGTGGAAGCACCTGGATATGGCGGATCGCCTGGGAACGCAGGTCGCGCACAATGCGGTACGTCATACGGTTGTTAATCAGGTTCATCACCCACGCAGAGAGGGCGGAAACGAGGGTAAAGAATACGATTCGTTTCAGATAGAACCACATTTCCGGGAAATTGACCTGATGGGCTGCTACAACTTCATCGATCGCATCACCGAAAAGGATTGGGATATACAGCTGTAAAATAACGGTAATCGCAGCCAGCACAATACTGAAGGCCAGGAAAATCTTGTAATTTCCAATAAACGCCATCAGTTTTTTCATCACCTGCATGCCGCTCTTTCCGGACTTGTTTTCTGTCTTTTTCATGCGATCACCCCGCTTTCGTTATGATAGGATGCACGCTCTTCCGGGAACTGAGAGAAGTAAATCTCGCGGTAAACCTCACACGTTTTCATCAGTTCCTCGTGTGTGCCGTTTCCTTCAAGCGTACCATTTCCAAGTACCAGGATTTGATCTGCCTGACGGATGCCGGCGATTCTCTGGGATACGAGGAATGTGGTGGTAGTTCCTTCAAGATTGTGGATGGCCTTGCGGAGTTTTGCATCCGTTGCAAAGTCAAGCGCACTCGAGCTGTCGTCCAGAATCAGGATTTCCGGTTTCTTTACCAGCGCACGCGCGATGGAAAGACGCTGTTTCTGTCCGCCGGAGAGATTCTTTCCGTTCTGCTCCAGCATAAAATCGAGCTGATCCGGTTTTCCTTCCACCACTTCTTTTGCCTGGGCTGTGGTGAGTGCCTCCCAGATTTCTGCATCGGTGGCATCCTCCTTGCCCCATTTCATGTTGTCGCGGATGCTTCCCTTAAAGAGCACAGCTCTCTGCTGTACGACGCCAACCTTACGGCAAAGTTCTTCTTTGGTGTAATCTTTCACGTTTTCACCGTCAAGGAATACTTCACCGCCTGTCGCATCGTAAAAACGGGAAATCAGGCTGACCAGAGTCGATTTTCCGCTTCCGGTACCGCCGATGATTCCGATGGTCTGACCGCGTTTTGCAGTAAAACTGATATCCGACAGACTCTCTGCGCCGGCTCCCTCGTAGGTGAAGCTGACATTTTGAAACGTAACAGCAGCATCTCCGCTGACTTTCTTTGCAGCGCCGCTCTTTGCCGGGTAAGCCATGCTGGTCGGAACGGCCAGTATACCGGAAACACGTTCTGCACAGGCAACGGATTTGTTTAAGGTGATGATCAGGGAAGCCAGTTTAATCAGCTCCACAATGATCTGCAGCATGTAGTTGTAAAGTGCGACGACCTGTCCCTGCTGCATACTGCCGATGTTGACCTGAAGACCTGCCTGCCAGATCAGGACAACGGCTGCGATGTTGATAAGAACATAAGTCAGCGGGTTTAACAGTGCGGAAATTTTTCCGACAAATTCGTTCAGACGGGTCAGCTCGTCGTTGCTCTTCTCAAAATCGGCAACGGACTGCTCCTCACGGCAGAATGCACGAATGACGCGGACGCCGGTCAGGTTCTCTCTTGTCATTCCGGTGACGCGGTCAAGCGCTGACTGTACTTTTTTGAACAGCGGAATGCTGACCAGCATGATGCCAAAAACGGCAACGAACAGAATCGGAATGGTTACCAGGAATACAATGGCACATTTTACATTGACGGTAAATGCCATCACAACGGAACCAAATACGATAAACGGGCTTCGCAGCAGCAGACGCAGACCCATGTTAATTCCATTCTGCACCTGGTTGATATCGTTGATCAGACGGGTAATCAGCGTATCGGTTCCAATCGTATCCAGCTCGGTAAAGGACAGAGCCTGGATATGGTCAAATACTGCCTGGCGAAGTTCTGTCGCACAGCCGACGCTGGCTTTTGCCGCAAAGTACTGTGCGGTGAAACTGCAGCAAAGTCCGACTGCCGCCATCAGAACCAGGATTCCAAAACGGCTGACGATGTACGGACGGTTATTGCCGGCGATACCCACATCGATGATCTGGGCAACAACCATCGGCACCAGAAGGTCGAATACGACTTCCAGAAGCTTGAACAAAGGAGCAATGATGCTCTCTTTTTTGTAGTGCTTCAAGTAGACTCCAAGACTTTTCATCTTCTTTTTCACTCTCCATTTCTTTGTTTCTTCAATGCCATAACGGATCGCTCCGTATTTTGTACTCCGCAATCCTGGCACCTTGACATTGACAGTATAATCTCATATGATTAATACGACTAGTATTGTTTTTATCGCTTAGTGATATAATTTTTATATCATAGAATTTTTTACGAAAGGAGCTTCCCCTATGGAACTGCGTCAGCTCGAATACTTCCGTGTCATCGCGGAAACCGAAAGCATCCATGAGGCCGCCCGCCGCCTCAACATGTCCCAGCCGCCGCTCAGCTACCAGTTAAAACAGCTCGAAACGGAACTGAACGTCATCCTGTTTGAGCGCACCCGCCAGGGTGTCCGTCTGACGGAGGCCGGAAAACTGCTGTACGACCGCTCCGCCAACCTGCTCGAGTACGTGAAATCGACGGAGCTTGAGGTCGCAAAGGTCGGCAAAAAGCGGGTTCTCCGACTTGGCATCACACCGACCACAGTTGCGACAATCATGCCGTGTGTCTCGCTTTTTTCCCGCCGCAATCCCGACGTCAACTTCGAAGTGCATGACGGCATCACCTACACCCTGTACCGCTATCTGATGGACGGCATCATTGATATTTCCATTGCCCGCACGCCGCTGCGGCTCGATGATGTCGACTATAAAATTTTAAGCTCTGAACCTATGATTGCCGTTTCTTCCAAAGATATGCTTCCCGAGAAGAACGGAGCGCTAAAACTTTCGGATCTTTTAAATATTCCACTTATCATCTACCGCCGGTACGAGTCACTCATCATGGATGCATTCCACTCGCGCGGCATGGAACCCGATCTCTTCTGTGTCTGCGACGATCCCCGCGGCGCGATGCTCTGGGCAAAGGAAGGCCTTGCTACCGCCATTTTCCCGCAGTCCATGAGTTCTCTCTGTCAGGGTCTTCGCATCCAGCCGCTCTTAGAAAGTGACCTTGAAACACAGATCGCCGTAATCTGGAAAAAGGGCCGAAATCTTTCCCCTCTTCTGCAGGACTTTGTCGATGCCTGCATGGAGAGCATATTATAATAGAAGAACTCCGCACGCCGGTACCTTTTCCAGGTGCCGGCGGCGGAGTTCTTCCCGTTTTTGTTTCTTTTACTGCAAAAACAGCAGCGCAAGATTCAGCAACGTCACAATCGCCGCAATGCCAAATAAGACAAATTTCAGCCGCAGACTGTTTGCATATTTTCCCATGACTTTTTTCGACGAAGTCAGATAGAGCTGTGTAAACACCGTGATCGGAAGCTGCATTCCCAGGAACATCTGTGAATAGAGAAGCCCCTGGAACGGGGAATCAATCAGGAGAATCACCGCGGCCGCCGGGATCATGGTCAGCAGGATTCCCCCGCGTGTCTCCTGACTTTTCATCTCATACGGCTTGTTAAAAATTCCCGAAAAAATCGTTCCGCCCGCCATTCCCGCGGTAATGCTCGACGAAATTCCAGCAAGGAGAAGTGCAGCGCCAAAAATCACAGAAGCGGCATTTCCAAGGAGCGGCGTCAGCATCCTTCCCGCTGTTGCGAGATCATCCACCTGTTTTGCATTCTGCGGCTGAAAAAAGGTTGCGGCCGCCATCAGAATCATCGCACTGTTGATGGCCCAGCCGATCATCATAGAAAACAGGGTATCTTTGAACTCATATTTCAGCTGGCGCGCGATCACCGCACCATCCTCGAGATTCCACTGGCGGCTCTGAATAATTTCCGAGTGAAGAAACAGGTTGTGCGGCATCACAACCGCGCCGAGGACACTTAAGATAACCGGCATCGAATGCTTTGGAAACGACGGTTTCACCCAGCCGACGGCCGCCCTCGCCCAGTCAATATCGGCAATCCAGACCTCAAAGAGGAACGAAAAACCGATCAGCGACACAAACACAATAATCAGTTTTTCAATCCGTTTGTAGGCACTTGTAAATTCACAGATCAGAACCAGCACGAGAATCATCATGCTCCCAAGCCTGACCGGAATGCCAAACAGCATCTGAAGTGCAATCGCACCGCCTAAAATTTCCGCCATTGCAGTCGCCACTGCTGCCATCATCGCCGTCGCGAGAATCGTGTTTTTCAGCCAGGATGGCAGATAGACGCTTGCCGCCTCGGAGAGGCATTTTCCTGTGACAATGCCAAGATGTGCCGCATTGTGCTGCAGAAAAATCAGCATGATCGTGGACAGCGTAACCATCCACAGAAGCTCATAGCCGTAGCCCGATCCTGCGGCAATGTTGGATGCCCAGTTTCCTGGATCGATAAAGCCGACCGTGACAAGAAGCCCCGGTCCGAGATAGCGAAGAAAATTCATACCCGCCGTCTCATTTTGTTTTTTACTTTGTTTCATATTCTTTCCTTTCTGCTGTTCTGATACGGAACCGGCTGATGGATAACCTGAAATTACCTTTTTGCTTTTTAGTTAGTCTCAACTAACTTCATTGTACATAGGATTTTTTGAAAAGTCAAATCCTGTTTTCTCTTTCTTGTGCTTCCCCATTCACTGTGTTACAATAAAACTGCTGATTTCGAACCAAAAGGAGGAATTTTATCATGATACGACCTGCCGTCCAAAATGATTTTTCATCGATCATGGCAATCTATGCATACGCCCGCTCTTTTATGCAGGAAACCGGAAATCCGAATCAATGGGGAAATCATTTTCCGCCGGAAGCGCTGATTCGCAACCGCATCCGTGACCGTCAGCTCTTTGTCCTCGAAGAAGGCGGCGTACTGCACGGCGTCTTTGCCTTCATCATCGGTGAAGATCCGACGTATCTGCAGATCGACGACGGCTCCTGGCTTTCCGATGCGCCATACGGCACCATCCACCAGGTTGCCTCGGATGGAACGATCCATGGATTTTTCTCGCAGATCGTTGCTTACTGTCAGGCACAGATCCCGCATCTGCGTATCGATACACATGCAGACAACAAAATCATGCAGCATCTGATCCGGAAAAACGGATTTGAACAGTGCGGCATCATCTACGTCCTGAATCACTCCCCACGGATCGCGTTTGAACGGATAAAATAGTCTGAAAAGAAAAAAAGATCTGTATTTTCAGAACCTGTCATTTTTCATAACAGGTTCTGAAAATACAGATCTTTTTCTTTTTGCTTTTTATGCGTGGATTCCTCTGTTCTCGTCTCCGGTCTCGTTTACGCCGAATTCGTAATCGTTGCCCGGAAGAATCATATTCAGCAGAATTCCTGCGATCGCTGCAATTGCAAGTGCAGTCAGGGTGATGGTCGTTCCGCCAATGGTAAAGGAAATGCCGTCACTGAACCCAAGTCCGCAGACAAAGATTACACCCGCAATAATCAGGTTTCTTGATTTCGTCAGGTCTACCTTGTTCTCAACGACGTTACGCACACCGATGGCAGAAATCATACCGTACAGCATAAAGCTGACGCCTCCGATGATGGAGGACGGCATGGTGCTGATGAGTGCCGATACCTTCGGAATGAAGCTGACAATGATGGCAAAAACTGCAGCAATGCGGATGACTCTCGGGTCATGAACACGGCTCAGTTCCAGAACGCCGGTGTTCTCACCGTACGTTGTGTTTGCCGGTCCGCCAATGAGACCTGCCATTGCCGTTGCAAGACCGTCGCCAAGCAGCGTTCTGTGCAGTCCCGGATCGGAGAGGAAGTTCTCTCCTACCGTTGCAGAGATTGCGGACATATCGCCGACATGCTCCATCATGGTAGCAATCGCGATCGGCGCCATAATCATGATACTCGTCAGATCAAATTTGCAGAACTGCAGCGGCGGAAGTCCGACGATGCCTGCCTGCGCAACCGGTGCGAAGTTGATGATGACGGATCCGTCCGGGTTTTTGATCCCGAGTGCGTTTAAGATCACGGCCACGGCATAGGCAATCACAACACCCATCAGAATCGGAATAATTTTGAACATTCCTTTTCCCCAGATATTGAAAATGATGATGACAGCCAGTGCCACCAGTGCCAGGAACCAGTTGGTCGAAGCATTTCCAATGGCGGAACCTGCAAGGCTCAGGCCGATGCAGATGATGACCGGACCTGTGACAACCGGCGGCAGGTAACGCATCACGCGTTTTACGCCGACCAGGCGGATGATAAGGGCAAAGATCAGGTACAGAATACCTGCTACCACAATACCTCCGCAGGCATAGGCTGCCTTGTCGTTGACACTCATATTGGCATATTTTCCCGTGTTCAGATTTGCAACAGCGGCAAAACCGCTTAAGAATGCAAACGAGGAACCAAGGAATGCCGGAACTTTAAATTTCGCGCACAGATGGAACAGCAGAGTTCCAAAACCGGCACAGAACAGTGTGACGGATACGGTAAGGCCTCTCGACGGACCCTCGCCGCATGCATCCACAAAGTAGCTGTTTACCAGAATCGGCACCAGAATGGTTGCGCCGAACATGGCAAACATGTGCTGCAATCCGAGAATCAGCATTTTGGGAATGCCGAGTTTTCTCGCATCACGAATGACTCCATTAGATTCGTTCATACGTCTTTCCCTCTCTTTTGTTTTTCTTTTCTATTATAGGCAATGCCCGTCAAAAACACAAGGGAAAGATAAAGAAGATAAAAGCTTAAAAATTTTAAGCTTTTATCTTTTAATTTTCAAACGGTCTTACCCGCAGCGTAACGCCAAGGGAATCGCAGATTTCCCGACATTTTTGGATTTTTTCTTCCGGCATAACTTTTTCCACCACGGTCATGACAACATTTGGCACATACCGTTTCGCAAGGACAGCAAACTCCTTGAGCGCCTCATATGACTGAAGCCCAAAGCGGGAGCGTGTCAGCTCCAGGAACTCTTTTTCATCCGGTGCATTTAAAGAGATCGAAACGGTGTCGAATCTTCCCTTTAATTCCGGCGTGACATCTCTTCCATAAATCAGATTTGCAAGTCCGATCGTGTTCAGGCGTACTTTCAGGGACGGATACTGCTTTTTCAGCGCATCAATCACCTGACAGACATCAGAAAGGCGCTCCAGCGGTTCGCCGAAGCCGCAGAATACAAGCTCGTTGATTACGCTCAGATCGTACTTTGCAAACAGCGACAGCATCGTCTCAACGGACGGCTCGCCCTCTTTTAACCACAGTGTATTTCCCTCCTGCTGCTGTTTCGTCTGGCGCAGGCAGAACACACAGCTGCACGGACATTTGTTCGTCATGTTGACATAGACATTTTTTCCGGTTAAATCGCCGCTTTTTGCAAGGTCGAGGTATCCCTCCTCGCCGACGGCTCCGGTTACGGTATATAAATACATCAGTTTTCCTCCGTCAGATCTTTCATAAACATTTCAAAACTAAGTCCCCAGTAACTCGGCACTTCGTTCTCTTCACAGTAGCGGATGCATTTCGATACATAGTCTGCCGCCTTTTTCACGGATTCGTAAAGACTGTGGCCGTTCAGATACATTCCCGCAATGATCGCCGCGATCACATCTCCCGTCCCACTCCGGTCGCCGCCGATCCGGTCTACCATGACAATCTGGAAATCTTCTCCTTTATTATAGATAAAGTTTGCAATCTGTGTCTGATTGAAATGGATACCCGTCACCACAATGTGCTTCGGCCCCCGCTCTGCCAGTCTGGAGCACATTTCTTTCAGCTCCTCAATGGATGCCCCGTTTTCCGGGTACGGCATATCGAGCAGTGTGCACAGCTCTGTCAGATTCGGTGTAATGATGTCCGCATAGTGAACCAGTTCTTTCATCTTGTCGCACATCTCTTTTGTGTAGGTTCGATACAGCTTTCCATAATCTCCCATTACCGGATCAACGATGACGAAATTGTTGTCCGTCTTAAAATGGCAGATAAAATCAAGCACAATGTTTACCTGCTGCTCCGATCCCAGAAAACCGGTTGAAATCGCGTCGAAATCGAGCTTCAGATCCTTATATGTCTGAATGTAATCCTTCATCCGGTCCGTATAATCGTCAAAGTAATACGTCGGGAACTGCGTATGTGCGGAAAGAATCGCGGTCGGAACTACCACCGCCTGAATCTTCATCGCTGACACAAGCGGCGCCATCACGGCTGTGGAACACCGGCCAAAGCCGGTCAAATCGTTAATCAGCGCTATCTTTTTCTGTTTTTCCATGGTCTTCTCCTCTTTTCCAGAATGCCGCCGCACCTGTTTTACGTCTATTTTGGCACAATCGGAATGGATGCTTTTCGTTGGTCGGAAATGTTCCGGATCTGTCTTGTCGCTCGGTGCCTGACGCTTATGCGCACATTGTACCATAAATCCGTTGATTTTTCCACGTTTTACTTTCATTCCTTTGTTCTCTTTTGGAAACCAAATCGGATCGTTCAGGCCAATTCCTGCTATTTCGAGCACACCGGCAGGACCTGCCACGGGCAGCTCTCTTGGGATGCCAAGCAATCCGGAAATGCCTCTCCTTTTCTCTGGATCACACGGCGGGTTTGCGGTATAATGTGGGTAATCTTTGACTTGGAGGTTATCATATGCGTGTACTTATCACAGGAACCAGTTCCGGAATCGGGAAAGCGATTGCGGAAAAATTTCTAAAAGAAGGATTTGACGTTACCGGCTTTGACCGGAAAGCAGCTTCGATTGTGCAGGAGCATTATACCCACTTCTGTCTCGATATCCGCGATAAAAAGCAGTATCCGTCTCTTGCGCCGTTTGATATTGTTATCAACAACGCCGGCGTGCAGAATGAAGATGATATTGATATCAATCTGAAGGGAACCATTGCGATCACGGAATCCTACGGGATTCATGATGGAATCCGCGCCGTTCTTATGATCGGATCGGCCAGCGGCCACACCGGTGCAGAATTTCCGGAGTATACGGCAAGTAAAGGCGGCGTGCTCGCTTATACGAAAAATGTGGCACTCCGCATTGCACCGTACGGCGGAACGTGCAACAGCCTTGACTTTGGCGGCGTACTGACGGAGCTGAATCTGCCGGTCATGGAGGACAAAAAGCTCTGGGATCAGATTATGGATCTGACACCGCTGAAGAGGTGGATGACCGTCAAGGAGGCTGCCGACTGGGCGTATTTCATGACCGTGACGAACCGGTTCTGCACCGGGCAGAATATTCTGATTGACGGGCTCGAAGCAGGGAACGCACACTTTGTGTGGCCGGACTAAAATTGTTCTGTCGGACTACCCGCTCTGTCATGTACAAAAACGACGCAAGTCATAGTTTTCGTCTATGACTTGCGTCGTTCCTTTTACTGTGGCAGTTCATACGCTACATCCACACCAGATTCCGTCTTTTTCCAGGAAACTTTCACCATTCCCTTTTTCGTAATAACCTCACCTTTCGCCCATTCAAGATAGCCCGGATTTGGCTCTACGGCAATCTTTTCATAGCCCGGTGCTGCCGGATGAACGCCTAGGACAACCGCCGGAAGCTCAAACAGGATCAGCGATCCCCACGCATGGCAGTCGCTTCTGCCGTTTACGCCGTCTTCCACGCAGGTGGTCAGATTGTCTTTTACCATTTTTTTCCAGAGATCCCAGCACTTTTCCGTCTCTGCGTACATACCGGCTTTTTCCAGTGCTCGGTACAGATAATACGCCATTGCCACGGAACACTGTGCATAAGTTTCCGGATCTTCCATGGATTTCTTCAGGTTCTCTGCGCCTTTCTGTGGATCTACACAGCCCGCCAGTAATGCAAATACCTGACAATGCTGGCTGTACTGTTTTACGCCAGGTCCATCGATGTATACGCCATTTTCGTCCACACACCAGCGGTTCACCGCATCGCGGACTTTCGCGGCACGCTCCCGGTATTCTTCTGCCACACTGTTTCTTCCCAGATATTCGAGAACTTTTGCAGCATATTCCAAACCCAGGATATACAGAAGGCTTTCCATCGTAATCGGCCCTTCCAGTCCGGCACGCGGCATTCCGCTTGTCTCATCCCACTGTTTTGTCCAGTCGATGAAAGACCAGTATTTTGCTCTGCCGTTGATGCCTCCGACTTTTCCTACCAGACCCCGCTCATCCAGATTTCTCCGGAAGAACTCCAGAATTCCATCCACAGCTCCCATGTGCTGCCGTAAAAATTCCGGATCACCAAAGTACATCATGTGATCGTACAGCATCAAAATATAATAAATAGAAAATCCCGGAATAACATTCGGTCCCCAGGTCGGGTATGAGCAGTTAATCATCCCATCATAGCGCTGGGAGCGCCGGAAATCGTCCATACAGTTTCTGGCTAGACGGTCATCTCCCGATACCATATAGGTATAAAGAATCTGGCTTCTCGAATCCATCGCATACTGCAGCTGCTCATAGAACGGACAGTCCTCGTACGTTTCATGCATGCATCTCTTTAAAGTCCGAAGGCTGATATCCCACACGCCTTTCAGGCTTTCATCGGACGTTTCCACTTTGGTTTTCACTTCCAGTGGATATCCGGTTTCCATATAATCAAAGCCTGTAACGACAAGCGGTTCTTCCGCTGTCCTGATTTCCAGCCGGACAAAACGGAAGGTCCGGAACCAGAATGGTTCATAGATCTCTTCCTGTTCGGCATCGCCATATCCCGCTACGTGATACGTGTCGGTATAACCGTTCAGCTCTCCATTTTCCCAGTCACAGCGGTCTCCCTTTTTCGGCAGCCGCATCGGATGGTCGGATTCACCTTTCTCTTTTTCTACATAACACTCGGAAGTCAGAATTTTTACTTCTGCTCCTGCTCCCTGCTTTAGCTGTAAAGAAAGAAATCCCGTCATTTCTTCGCCTGCATTGATTTCCACGCATACGGTACAGCCTGCCGGAATCGTAATGGTTCCTTTCTTATGCAGCACATCATTCCAAGCTTCCCGGGTTGAAGCTTCTGCCTCATATTTTCCATGGACACCAGGAAATTCTGCCGGGATTTTTTTCATATACGGAATCGGACGCGGGAACAGATTTCCCGGAGAAACTGCTTTTGGCATCTCGAACTCATTATATACTTTTACCGTTTCCCATTTGCTGTCATCGTAAGTGCTGTATTTCCATCCCGCCGTTTCGCCGTCTCCGCTGCGCTCCTCCAGAATCTGGAGCGGTGCAAAAAACGGATTCTCTGAGACAATATGAAACTCTTTTTCCCTCCAGCATTTCCAGGTAGCATCTGCATTCAGTCCAAGAGAAACCTTTCCTGGTTTTTCTTTCACATACAAGCCCGGTGTCTCTGTACGGAAAACACCATAATTACCTTTCCGGCTGTTCATCGGATACCGCAGAACTTCTACGGCAATGCTGTTTTCTCCTTCTTTCAGGAACGGACCAAGATCGACGGTATCGTAATACCATTTCATCCGGTCTCCCTTGCTTGGACCAAGTTCTGCTAATACTCCGTTGACATACAGTTTATATCTGGAATCTGCCGAGATTTCAATCTCGCACGCTTCTTCCGGAACGGCGTCTAGCTTCACATTCTTTTTAAAATAAGCCAGCGCACATTCCTCCTGGTCGTCCGGCCCCCACACCGGAAGCCAGATCCAGTTCGTATATGGGATCTGAAACTCCATTTTGCTACACCTCCATGTTTTGATACCTTCTGTTTTTCATGCTTTCGGTTTCCTGTTTTCTGCTATATCAGCCTTTTACCGCTCCAATTGTAATTCCCTTTACAAAGTATTTCTGGAAGAATGGATACAGGATCATAATCGGCAGAATTCCAACAACGGAAATTGCCATACGGATGCTGACAGACGGCATGGTTGTCTGCGCTGCTGCGCCTCCGGCTGCCTGCGACAAGGTGCTGGAGCTTAAGAACTGCACATCCTGTAAAATACGATTCAACAGATTCTGCAGACTGAAAAGCGAAGTATCTGTAATGTAGTATAAACCATTTGTCCAGTCATTCCAATAACCAATTCCGACAAAGAGGCCTACGGTTGCCATAATCGGAAGAGACAGCGGAAGTACCATTTTAAAGAAAATGCAGAACTCTCCGGCTCCATCCACTTTCATTGCTTCAATCAGTTCCGGCGGAATATTCTGTGCAAAGTAGTTCTTCATCAGAATAACATTAAATCCATTCATCAGAAGACCTGGTACAATCAGTGCCCAGATTGTATTTTTCATATGAAAAATCTGCGTCCACATGATGTAAGACGGTACGATACCACCATTAAACAGCATCGTAAAAAAGACCAGAAAAGCGAAAATGTTTCTTGCTTTAAAGTCTTTTCTGGACAGCGGATACGCAAGAAGCGGTGTCATCAGAAGACTCACTGCCGTTCCGAATATCGTGATAAAAATGGTGATACCATAAGCACGCAGGATATCGGCTCCTTTATAAAACAGATATTTATAGGCGTCCAGGCTCAGTGTTTTCGGTATAAATGAATAGCCGCTTAAAATCAGTTCCTGTTCTCCGGTGATCGAACCGGCAACCAGAATCCAGATCGGTAAAACTGCACAGAGTGCCAGCAGGATCAAAAAGATATGGATAATGACCTGAAAAATCTTTTCTCCTTTTCCTAATACATTTGCCATTTTTCTTTTCCCCCTTTTTAGAACATTGCATCATCCGGACTGAGTTTGCGGACAATCATGTTTGCGGACAGTACTAAGATAAATCCAACGATTGACTGATAGAAACCGGCTGCAGAAGACATTCCTACATCGTTCTGCTGCATCAGTGCACGGTATACATACGTATCAATTGTCTGCGTGGTCGAGAAAATACTTCCGGAGTTCATCGGGATCTGATAGAACAGACCGAAATCGGAATAGAACATACGGCCAATGCTCATAATCAGCATCATGATTACGGTGGATTTCAATAACGGCAGGGTAATCTTGACGATCTGCTGCCATTTGCTGGCTCCGTCTACCATGGCCGATTCATACAAAGATCGGTCAATACCGATAATTGTGGACATATAAACAATGGAACCATAACCGATGCCTTTCCACAAATTGACAAAAGTAAGAATAAACGGCCACTTTCCGGCATCGTTATACCAGTCTATCTTCGCCATGCCAAGACTGCTCAGTACGCCATTGATCAGACCAGTTTCTTTACTCATAAAGGCATATCCGATATACGCACAGATAACCCAGGAAAGAAGATATGGAAGAAGAATTAATGTCTGGAATATTTTTGTCTCCCATTTATGCCGCAGTTCGCTGAGCATAATGCCGACTGCGATTCCGAGAACTGTACCAAGAACGATAAATACCAGATTGTAAAGAATCGTGTTTCTTGTGATCTGAAAAGCTGCTTTTGTTTTAAATAAATAGGTAAAGTTTTTCAGTCCCACCCATGGGCTCTTCCAGACACCTAATGAATAATCGATTTTCTTAAACGCGATAAACAGTCCCGCCATAGGTCCATAATTATTAATCAGAAGATACAACATTCCAGGAAGTACCATCAAATAAAACGGCCACTGTTTTCTCAGGCCTTTTTTCTTTTTATTCGTCATATTTCTTGCCACTCCATTTTTACACTTTGTATCAGTTTGTCTGTCATCAAAACAGGCTGCTGCACCCGTGCAGCAGCCTGCGTTTTTCTTTACTGACTATTTCTCTGTTTACTGATTGTTTGCTTTCCACTCATCCAGCTGTTTCTGTTTTTCTTCGATTACAACATTGATACCTGCGTCATCGAGTGCCTGTAAAAATTCCGGAATGGTCTCAGACGGATTCAGGGAACCGCACTGTAAGCCTGGCAGATACTGATTTGTTACATTGGAAATTGCTGCAATTTCTGTGGATACCGGCTCACTGTTATAAGAGAATCCCATAACCGGTGTGAACTGTGCATTTTTGTTGTTTGCTTCCAGTCTCTCATAGATGGTAGTATCTCTTCCTTTACCCCAGATTTTGCTTAAGAACTGATTTCCAAAGAACCAGTCCATGTTCAGACCATACGTTGTATTGCTGGCATCCACCCCTTCCGGAAAATCAACCGTTCCATCGTCCTGGACTTCATAATGAACGCCCTCAATTCCCCAGTCTAACAGGTTGACCAGATCTGCATTACTGTACATTTCGTTCAGGAATTTCATGGCCGCTTCTGGATGCTTACTGGTAGAAGAAATACCAAATCCAATACCATTTACAGAGGCTGTCGTAATATAAGGTTCTACTAATTTAATAGATTCTACGTCAACACCCGTCGCTGTTGTAATCTGTTCTGCCTGACCTTCTTCTCCTGTAATAAAGAATGTAGCAGCACGATTATTTTGCATATAAGTATTATTTGTTTCTTGTGTTGTTGTCGCGTCTTCCAGAACATATCCTGACTGATTCCAATCGTATGCATACTCACAAAGTTTTTCAAACTCTGATGTTGCATAAATATTTTCGAGTTTGGAATCCTCACCTGGCATCAGTACACCAAGCGAGTCGTTTAAACCATCCACAAAAGGCACTCCTGTAATCATAAATCCATTCGGATTTGTCTGACTTGGAACTACACATGCCATTTCTGGATGTGCTTCATGAATTTTGGCATACATTTCTGTGATCAAATCCAAATTCTTGCAGTAGCCGTCAAAATCTGCTGCCTGAGTCAGCTGATCTACCGGAAGATTCAGTTCTTCTACCAGATCTTTTCGAATAACCAGATTTAAAACAGCTGCTTTTCCATTGTTAACCGGAAGTCCATAAAGATCTCCGTTGCTGGTTGTGGACTTTAAGAATTCTTCTCCAAGTACCTCTTTTGCATCTGCACCGTACTGATCAATCAGGTCCGTCATCGGCATCAGCTGTTTTTTCGCAATCAGTGAGCTGTATGTACCAATCCAGCTCACAATATCAATCTGCTCACCGCCGGACATCATCAGTCCAACCTGATTGCTGTAGTTCGCCATGGAAATTCCTTCGATTTTTACATGAACATTCAGCTTGTTTTCCGTGATCTTGTTTACTTCATCCTCAATTGGGGACATATCAACGGTCTTACTTAACGGTATTGCAAATACAATATCCTCAGCTTCTCCACTGTCGGATGTTGCCTGTGCACTTCCACTTTCCGCTGTTTTTTCTGCCGAGCTGCTGCTTGATGAACCACCGCTGCTGCCACATCCGGCCAGCATGGAGAGTGCCGTTACGGCTGCCATTCCCATTGCTGCAACTTTCTTCATTTTCATAGATCACAAATCCTCCCTTGTCTGATTTTCAGATCGTTTTGAGAGCTTTTTTCTATGCTCTCTTTCCCTCTTTCTGTAATTCTATTTTACGATTTGTGAACAGTTTTTTCTAACTGCCTTCTGTGCCAGATTATCTTTTTTCCGCGCTGTTTTCTTTCCATCTATCCCCAAAAAGATATTATTTTTCATTTCCTGATTTCCCATTTATCGTTTTTGCGACATTTTACCACAATTCCGTTCTCTTGGCTTCTTCTGCTTTTTGTCTGTTCATCCGCTATTCTTCTGTTTCCCCTGTATTTCTGCTCTTTTTCCTGTATTCTCTCGGCAGACATCCCGTGTTTCTTTTAAAAATATCAGAGAAGTACGAGAAGCTGCTGTATCCCAGCCTTACGGCTATATTGCCGATGGAATCTTTATCTTCTTCAATCAGTTTCTTCGCATAGGCAATTTTTTCCTGTGTGATATATTCATTTAAGGAAATTCCGGTCTCCTTTTTGAAAATTTTGGACAGGTAGTCTTCGGAAAAATGAACTTTCTCCGCGATTTGCTCTCTTGTAATACGGTTTTCCAAATTCTCCTGCACATACTTCTTAATTTCTCCCAGAAGATCGCTTTCCTGTTCTTTTTCTGTCAGAAGCGTTCTGGTTCGTTTCAACACACACAATGCATATTCCAGATATCGATTCTGCGACCGGTAAATTCCCTCTGATTTTTCGATCAATTCATCTGTCCAGAATTCTTCGATACTAATTTGATTTTCTCGCGCGAAAAGCTGCAATTCAAATTTTACTTTTTCTCCTTCCAGAAAAAGTTCTTTTTGTCCCGCATATTTTTTCCCTTTGGCATATGTAATAAAAAGCTGTTCCAGACCATCAAAATCTTTCTTTTTAATCATCTCTCTGACTTTTTTTAAATAGGTAGCCTTTTCATCACTTGATTTTCTCCGCACCTCTTCATCGACAATTCCATGTTCCACCGATACATTCTGCTCATTCTGTTCTTCCAGTCTCTGCAATACATTCTGCAGTTCTTCTCCAAATTCATTTTCCGAAAGATAAGCCGTCATGTTCAACTGCATCACTCGTTCCAGTTCGCTCAAAAAATGCTCAATTTTTCCATAAAGATCTTCCGTTTCTTTCTCTGAAAAAAGCATCCACATAGTTTCCCCTTTCCATCCTGCTTTTTCCAGTTCCTTTTCCCCATTCAGAATATCTTTTGCAATATTCTCCACAATCGACTTCATGAGTACTGCATCTTCTTTCCACTCCTGACGCCTCTCATTCGTATTCCGAATACAAAACAAACCCATACGGTATTGTTCATTGATATCATAAGCAATGCCGCATCTCTCCGCCTTCTTCTGAATTCTGTCCGGTTCTTCTCCAAGCGCTCCCGTCACAAGATCCTGCCAGAAATCTCTCTGTACTCTTTTTCGGCTTTCTTCCCAGAATTTTCCCTCTGCGCTTTTCTGTCGCACTCTGCGTTCTTTTTCAATTTCGTGAACAGCTTTTTTCACACAGTTCACCAGTTCTTCCCGGTTCACCGGCTTTACCAGATACTCCATCACACCAAGTCCCAGCGCTTTTTTCGCATAATCAAATTCCGCATGACAGGTCATGCAGATTGCTTTATACTCTTTTCCCTGTTCTTTCATCCACTCCAAAAATTCCAGCCCGGACTCTCTTGGCATCTCAATATCGGTAAGCAGCACATCGACCTGGTTCTGAGATACGATCTCTCTTGCTTTTTCTGTATTAAATGCAATCTCTACCGTATCAATTCCCGCCGCTTTCCAGTCCACACTTTTTTGTAAGGCCCGGACCGTATAAATTTCATCGTCCAAAATCAGTAAGTTCATGCTTTTTTCTCCTCTGTTTCTTCTATTATAATTGTTGTAACGGCACCCTGTGGTTCCTGATTCGATAACAGGAATTTCGATGTATTGGGATATAGATGCTGCAACCGCATTTTTGCATTCCACAAACCAATATGGGTTCCCTCCATTGGAATTTCTTCTTCAAAACGCGAGATAATCTCCTGCGGATAGCCTTTTCCATTATCGGAAACCTGAATCACCACATAATTCTTTTCTCCCGTCTCTTCCCGGATTTCTACTTTAATTCTGGTATCACCATAAACATCAAATGCATATTTCATGGAATTTTCCACCATCGTCTGGATCAGAAGCGGCGGGATCAGGAAAGAATATAGTGATTCATCCACCTTCTCTTCATACTGAAAGCACTCTCCGAACCGGATCATCATAATATTCATATAATGACCGATGTGCTCCAGTTCCTGACCAATTGTCACTTTCTTATTTCTGGAACTGGTAATATAGCGAAAATATAACGAAAGATTTTCCGTCATTTTCTCGATCAGTTCCGTGTCCTGCATCTGCGCCATTGTATTGATCAGGTTTAATGCATTCAGATAAAAATGCGGTTCTATCTGAAGCGACATATAATCCAGCATCAGCTTCTGATATTCCATCTTTTCCTCGTAATTGCGAATCTTTAATTCTCCGATCTGCCCTACCATGTTGTTAAAAGATGTAATCAGATGTTTCATTTCTGTACTGCTTTCATCCGCTGGAATTTTTACAGATAAATCACCTTGTTCCACCTCACGGATTCCCTTTTCCAACAGGTCAATCGGATGAAAAATATATTTTTGCAATGTAACAAACAAGTGAGGGAGCATTAGAAATGCAAATACCACCATAATCGCTACATTCAGCAAACGAATCGTCCACAACGCTCCCAGCAGATCTCGCCGGTTCACAATTCTGACCATCTGCATATCGCTGCACGAAGATTCTTCCCGAATAATCAGATACTTGTCGTACTCTCCGGAAAAATAATATCCGTCTTTGTCTCTTGTAAAATCCAGATCATGCATCTCTTTCGGAAGATCCGTGTACACTTCTCCATCCTTTGATGTAATACAGTAGGAACTGCCCTTTGTTTTTTTCCAGTTTTTCGTAAGCGTCATCATGGAATCATACGTAGTCCATGCACACAAGATGACATCCTCATTCCCCCAGCTGCACATCAGAAGATTGGTATCATGAATCTTTCGGTTTTTCCAGTAGTCCCCGGTTCCGTAAAATTCTTTCGGATTTTCTTTAATCTCTTTCTTGACTGCTTCACGTAAATTGAAATCCCCGCTGTTTTCTGTAAAACGACAAATACTTTTTCCCGTTTTAGGTAAATAGCATATGTAGTTATCCACATAGCGAAAACGCAGAATAATATCCTCCATTTTTTGAAAAGAACTGACCTCACTTTTATACTCTTCCCACTGATTTCCAGAAAGAAATCCTTCCATTTCCGGTGACACTCCATTATCTTCTTTCAGATAGGAGGACACCTTCTGCAATTCTTCATCCATCATCTGCACATTCATGCTCAGCATTTCCCGGCTGTCTTCCGCAATTTTTTCCTGTATCAGAAAAATCGATACATTCACAATGAAAAACAGGGCAAGAAAAACAGGAACACACACAACACACGCGGTATAAATCAGATGGAATTTTAATGATTTCTGCACCTTTCTTTTCCGTTCACTTTTCTGTTTCCGCACTCTTTTAACCTCCCTTCGCTCCTGCTTCTGTACCTTAAAATCTCTGATTTTATTTTACATCTGCTCACATATTTTCTCAATTGAATTCCTGTATTGAAAAACAGTTTGTTCTGCTCTTATGCCCCAAAAAAGTTTTACAAATATTTTCTCGCACGTAAAAACGCCAGGTTTTCATCTCCTGGCGCTTTTACGTACACTCTAAATCATATAATGTCAATACAATTTTTTCAGCAATCACTCACAACTTGTCTGCTAAAACAATTCTTTCCGGTTTATTTCTCGTAAAGAAACTCCTCCGGCAGTGTAACGCCAAAATCTTTTGCCAGATGCCGGAAATCATCCGGTGTGATGGTCTGGCGTTTCTTTGGCCGCATGGAGAGCATTTTTACGAGAATCTCTGCCGATTTTTCTGCGGTATGCATGAGGCCGAAGGTCAGATCGAAATCAAATCCGGCTGCAAACATACCGTGATGTGCCCAGATGGCAAGATCATATTTTTTCATCAGTTCACTGGTGGCAACGGCGATTTCTCTGCCGCCTGGAACCATCCACGGAACAACGCCGATGCCGGCCGGGAATACAACCGGACACTCGGTTGCCATCTCCCACAGTTCTCTTGTAAATACTTTATCTTCGAGAGGAAGAACGAAAGTCAGGGCAATGATATTTGTTGTGTGTGCGTGATAAACAACCCGATAACGCTCATCCTGCAGCTTCTTTACTTCCAGGTTCATCAGATGGCTTGGCAGTTCGGAAGTCGGTCTTCCGCCGTTTACCAGCCCCCAGACGATACGGTAATTTTCACCTTTCTCATCCAGCTCGATCATGCAGATGCTGTCTTCCGGTTTGATGATGACATTGCGGAAATATTTGCCGCTTCCGGTTACCAGGAAATACTCTCCTGCCAGTGCCGGAACGCTTGTGCCAATCGGCTGCCATTCTTTTGCTTCAAAGTTTCCTTTTACACTTTCTACTTCTTCCGGTTTTACACGATAGGACAGGTTTCCACCATTTCTTTCATGCCATCCCTGCTCCCATCCATCGTTTGCCATGCGGATAAATCCCTGTACGAATTCTGCGTCTAAAAATTTCATTTTTTTGTTTCCTTTCTGTTCTGTATACTTTTATAGTAATTTGTAAAGGTTACAGATTACAGATTGTCTGTAAAACTGTGGCCTCGCAAATTTATTGTTATTTGATTGCATTTTACCGGCAAATCACATCTACCGGCACATCCAGAATCTTCGCCACTTTCAGAATGGTGTCAATATGACGTCCCACTGCTGCTGCCATATGGTGCGTCGGGCCTGCCTCGCTCCAGCGGTTGCAGAATTCTCTTGCTCCGATGGAGAAGCGGGTTCTCATATTGGTATCACCGAAGGTAAAGATTGGGCCGTCTTCGTTTACGCCCTCTGCAACAACAAATTTGAAGTGGCCGTCTTTATCCTGGGTAATGCCAAGATAGGTCACATCGCCAACTGGCGGATAGAACTGGGTCAGATATCCGCCGCCGGTCTTGCCGTGGAAGACATCTACGATCTTCATGGTCGGTTTCTTTGCCTGGGAAATATCGGCATCACCGGATCCGGAATGACCGATAATACAAATATCCTCGTTGAAGTCGATGGAATACATCTCGGAAAGCTGGCCGGTTCCTGCAATCGTTTTCAGGATACTCATCGCCATGGCAACTTTGATGTCGCCTTCTACGGCGCAGGCGGTTCCCTGCTTAATCAGCATGGAAAATGCCGGGATCAGCATGCTGTCCAGTTTTCCAGCAATTCCCTGGGCGAATCCGTCGTAATGGGACGCGATCATGCCGAGGTCTTCTTCTTTTACCCACTCTTCAAAAGCAACGACATATTTTGCCATATCCCATACGGTTTCCACCGTTGCACCGCCTTCGATATCAAAAGTATTCAAAATATCCTCTGCTTTCGCACGGATCGCGTCTTCATCTGTGATATGATCGGCAATGGCCCACATTTTCTCCCAGTCGAACTGTTTGGTATAGAGGCCCATACGGTTGTAGAGGTTTGTCTCATCGATATACAGATCCATCATGCCCGGATACGGACGGCCAATCTGTGCGATATTGGTATAGCGGAATCTTCTGCGGACCTGTGCTGCGCGGCACCACTCTGCAATCTCTTTTGCCACGTAATCATCACCGCCTTCTACCACACCAGTGATAACAGCATGACGTTTTCCGGCACGCTCCAGGTCTGCTACCATCTCACCGACTGCGCCACACGCATACAGCTCGCCGAGCCATTTCGGGGTATCGGTATTTGCATAGTCCGGCGCTTTCAGTTTCTGTACATTGACCAGGACAACCGGTACGTTTAAGTCACGGATGGCCGGAAGCATGTTGTAGCTGGTCGCATACGTTAAAAGCTGTAAGATGACAAGGTCTACATCTGCGGCGCGGAATTTATCTCCTGCCTGCATGGATAATTCTTTTGTGGTAACAATGCCTCCGTCGATCAGTTCCACGGTATCCGGGATAGTTTTTTTGAATGCCTCATACTGTGCTTCAAACTCTGGAACCAGGCTTGGAAACTGCGGAAGATACGCACCAAGTGCGATGGAAAATACACCCACCTTTGCTTTTGTTTCAACTAACATGTTGCTCTCCTTTCTGTAAACTGGCAGACTGCCTTGCAGCAATCCTGCCATAAACATAAATAGAATTTGATTTCTATTTTTTCTCTCATACTGTTTATTGCTTTTCGCAATGGAAGCAGGATACTTCCTTAATTTTGTTAAACAGCCGGGTACTGCTTAATCGCAAACGACTGGAAAATGCAGCTGCGCGCATCCTGCAGATCCGCAAGTTCTTCTCCTGCCATCATCTGTACGGCCAGGTTTCCGATTGCGGTTGCCTCGGTCGGACCTGCCAGTACGGTTTTTCCCGTATATTTTGCCGTCAGCTGATTCAGGTAATCAGCATTGGCGCCGCCGCCTACGACATGGATGTTGTCGTAACGGCATCCCGTCTGCTCCTCGAGTTCCTGTAATGTTGCCGCATAGCATTTTGCAAGACTGTTGTAAATTACAGCTGCCACTTCGGCGATTCCCTGCGGTACCTGCTGACCGGTTTCTTCGCATGCTTTCTGCACTTCTGCGGTCATGTTTTCCGGTGCCAGGAAACGGTCATCGTTTGCATCCACGATGGACGGAATCGTACATTTTGATGCACTCTCGCAGATTTCGCCAAAGCTCTGGTCTGCCGCAATTTCTTTCCGCACCGACTGAATCATCCACAGTCCCATGATATTTTTCAGGAAACGGTATCTTCTGTTGTAGCCGCCCTCGTTTGTGAAGTTCCGCTGCATCGCTTCTTTTCCGCAATCCGCTTCCAGAAGTTCCGTTCCCATCAGGGACCAGGTTCCGGAACTGATGTAAAGAACGTTTTTGTCATTGCTCGGTACGGCAACCACTGCAGATCCGGTATCGTGTGTTGCCGGAAGCACTACGTTACAGTCAAACCCAACTTCTTTCTGGATTTCTTCTTTTAAATGTCCGATCGCGGTACCAGGCTCCTGAATCGGTAAAAACATTTCGACCGGATAACCCAGCTTTTCGATTCTTTCTCTGTCCCAGTCTCCGGTTTTTGGATTCACCAGCTGGGTTGTTGTTGCATTCGTATATTCCTGCGCTTTTACGCCGGAAAGCAGAAAATGCAGATAATCAGGAATCATCAGGAATGTCCTGGCTTTTGTCAGAAGTTCCGGCTTTTTCTCTTTTAAGGCCATCAGCTGATAGATGCTGTTGAAGATCTGCTTCTGAATACCGGTTGTCGCATACAGTTCGTCCTCGGCTACCGTCTCATAAACTTTCGCATCCATACCTTTGGTGCGGTCATCGCGATACGCTACGGCATTTCCCAGTCTCTTATCGTTTTCATCCAGAAGTACAAAGTCTACTGCCCATGTATCAATGCCGACACTGACCGGTATTTTTCCCAGTTCTCTGCACTTTTTCATTCCATTTACAACTTCTCCAAAAACAGCCTCAATGTCCCATATTTTTTCTCCGTTTACCGGCTTCATGCCGTTCGGAAAGCGATAGATCTCTTCCAGAACCATCTTTCCATTTTCCAGATGTCCCAAAATATGTCTTCCGCTTGACGCCCCAATGTCTACTGCTAAATAATATTTACTCATATCTTTCCTCCAGATTCCCCCACATAGAAAATGAAATATCTGCTGTGCACCCGCCGAAGCAAGTATTTCATCATCACTGTACTGACATCATTATAGAAAGTTTTCAGGAATAAAAAAAGAACACCTTTTGTTTAAAAAAAGTGTCCTTATTTGCAAAAAGCCTTGTAAATATTTGCATTTCTGGCAACGAAACCATTTTTTCTGACACAAAAATGACACATTCGAAGCTCCTGTCAATTGTACTCCACTAATTCATGAACCTCTGCTAATCAATGATATACATACCTTATAATCGTTTTTATAACCTCATCAATCACAATCGGCTTTGACAAATGTGCGTTCATTCCTGCATCCAGTGATGCCTGAACATCTTCTGCAAATGAATTAGCTGTCATTGCTATAATAGGAATGTTTTTTCCATCCGGTCTGTCATTCATTGCCCTGATTGCTTTTGCTGCTTCATAACCATTCATTTCAGGCATCATGATATCCATCAGGATTACATCAAATGTGCCTTCCGGATGATTTCTGAAAATCTCAACAGCATTCTTTCCATCCACAACTCTTTCTACATTCATCCCGAACTCTTCCAACTGCACGGCAGCAATCTCTGCATTCAGTTCATTATCCTCTGCAAGAAGGACATTCACACCTGTAAGATTCACCTTTTCAGAAATACCTGTGTCTGACTTATTACATTCCTTATCTGTAATTTCCAAAGGAATATCCACAGCAAATGTGGTTCCCTCATGCTTTTTACTCTGCACGGAAATGGTTCCACCCATCATATCTACATACTTCTTTACGATAGCCATCCCCAGTCCAACTCCATGGTACTGCGTTCTCACATCGGAATCTTCCTGTGCAAATTCCTCAAAAACTTCTTTTGTAAATTCCTCACTCATGCCAATACCAGTATCCGAAATGCGGTAACGCATATTTATATATCCATCCCCGCCCTTTTCCTGACACCGGGCTTCAAAGGTAATCGTTCCTCCATCCGGAGTGTATTTTACGGCATTGCTCAGAATATTGACCAGCACATCGCGCAGGCGTGCAGGATCCGCAAGTACATTCGGAATCTTTGCATCTTCACGCTGAATCTTAAAGTTGATATCCCTGTTCGTAAGAAAGCCTTTTATAATATCCAATGCAGAATCTGTAATGTTTTTCACATCCGCCGGTACCGGATTGTATTTCACTTTTCCACTTTCGATGTGGGTCAGATCTAATACATCATTGATCAGCGACAGTAAATACTCTGAGCTTTCGTCAATCTTTTCCAGACAATTTTTCACTTCGTCTGACGGATTGTTTTTCATTGCAATACTGGTAAATCCTATGATTGCATTCATCGGTGTCCTCATATCATGGGACATATGTGACAAAAATGCTGTTTTTGCCTTGTTTGCAGCCTGTGCATGCTCTGCCAGTTCCGCCATTTCCTCAGCTTTCTCCTGGGCCGCCTTCTGAGCTTTTTTTCTTGCACTGAGATGCACCATTATCACAGCCATAGCAGTCAGCAGCCATCCAAAAATAAGTAGAACCAAAACAGTAACAACAGGATGCAGACGGATCCAGTCAACAAATGTCAGCTCTGTTGCTTTGTATGTGGTATACTGTGCTGCAAGATCTTCAACAAGATTTTGGGGCATGGCATACATTGCTTTCGTCAGAATACCAGCCAGCGCATGGTTCTCAGTTGATGAAATTACCATGCGGTAGGTGAATGTAGGCTGTTCCAGCAGAGTATATGTCATGGTGCCCGTAGTGTCACTGTTCACAAACGCCTGTGCCATGTAATAGTAGACGAAGGCAGCATCTGCTTTACCCTCACGGACAGCTTCCATCATTTCCTGTCGGGTACTGCACATCAGTTTTTCTGCACCGGGCGCCATTGCATCTTCAATGGAATTTGATGCTGTCTGGTCAACAGTAGTAACAACATTAATTTTTCCATCAAAGTCACGCCGTGTCACCCTTGCCAGCTGCATCGTAATGAAAGGTGCAGTAATCCCCCATTTTTTCGTCTCAGCATAGTTATCTGTTTCCAGGCGCGCATCGATGCTCATATCTGTGGTTTCCTTATTTTTCTGATAAGCAATATACTCATCTCTGGTGGCAGGTGTAAGAAACTCATAGGAAATCCCGGCATAGTCTGCAATTTTCCGGAAGTAATCCGGGATAATACCCTTCATCTCACCATTTTCATTATAAGAATATGGATAACGGGTCGGATCACACAGAACATGAAGCGGGTTGTCCTTGGAATACTGTGAAATAATACTTTTTTCTTTCTCCGTATATTCCAGATTCTTAGTTTCGATGCTTTCATAATTTTTATTATAAAGTGTCGTTTTCCAGTCACCCTCAACTGCATTCATCTGGTCGATTGCATAATTGATCTCATTCAGCAATTCTGTATTACCTTTTTTAACAATGACATAGAAATCGCCGCTGTCAAATTTATCCAAGATACGCTCATTATTTGTTTTTCTCATAGAAGTGGCAGCAATAGCATCAACATTTCCGCTCTGAAGAGCTTCCTCCATCTCTTCTGTCGTATCAAAATAAAATGAATCATATGTAAATCCTTTATTGCCTGCAAAATCCGCAAACTCTTTATCTCGTGTGCTTCCGTTCAAAAGTGCCACACGCATACCGTTGTAAGTACTGTAATTGCCATCCACAATCGTGCTGTTGTCACTGCGGACGGTCAGAATCCCATTATTGGTTCCGATCGGACGTGAAAAATCAAACTTTTCTTCTCTTTCCGGTGTTTTGCGGGGAGATGTTACCATATCAATCTCGCCATCTTCAAGCATCTGCTGCATATCATCCCAGCTCTTATCATATCCGACATATTCGTAATCTACATCCCAATAACGGGCCATCAGCCGAAGAAAATCATAGCCATACCCGCTGCGGTTGCCTTCTTCATCCATCACATGATAACCATCCATGGCAAAGAAACCGACTTTGACAGTTTCATGCTGCGAACTGTCCTCGGCTGCATATGCAGTCTGGGGAGAAAATATCATACACACGCATACAAAAGCCAGTAATACTGCCACATATTTCTTTGCTCTCGAAATCATATTAAATCTCCTGTCTGTCTGTCTGTCTGTCTGTCTGTCTGTCTGTCTGTCAAATATATTTCTCTATACATCTCCTTGTCAACCTCCTGGTTTAACAAAATTGCACTGCCGCATCAATATCTTCATCTGAATCTGCCGCCCTGACCGGGGCTGCCAGAAACACAACACAAAGAATTTTCTTACTGCATTTTTTGTTTTAAAACCAATAGCAAAGTGTCCTCTATTTTTTTACTGTCAATGGGTTTTGCAATATGTGCATTCATTCCGGCATCTATGCAGTTCCTGATATCATCCTGAAATGCATTCGCTGTCATCGCAATGATGGGTATCTCTTTTGTATCTTTACGGTTCAATGTTCTTATCTGTCTGGCTGCTTCTAATCCATCCATTACCGGCATCATAATATCCATAAAAATAAAATCAAATCTGCCTGGAACTGACTGAGAAACAATATCCACAGCCTCCTTGCCATTTTCTGCCGTAGTCACAACCATTTTTTCATCTTCCAGCAGCATTTTTGCAATTTCCAGATTTAGCTCATTATCCTCAACTAATAATACACTCTTCCCCGACAGATCAGGCTTTTCCACTTTTTTTTGCTGTTCCTTCTCAGCATTATGATCAATCTCAAGTGGTATCGTAACGGTAAACGTTGTACCTACATTTTCTTTACTTTCCAGTTTGATTGTTCCATTCATCCTGTCCACAATATCTTTTACAATAGAAAGTCCAAGTCCGGCACCACTATATCCATTCGTTGTTTCTTTTCCTTTCCGGGCATAGGATTCAAATGCATGTTTCTGAAATTCTTCGCTCATACCAAGTCCCGTATCGGAACATACAAATTCAAAAACTGCCGTCTTGTCATCACTTGAAATCTCATTGAAATACAGGCTTACTTTACCACCTCTTCGGTTATATTTAACGGCATTTCCGGCAAGATTCATAAGAAGACGGTTTAGATATTCCTCACTGCCAATAACATATCTGTGATGAAAAGTACTCATGGAAGCTCCGCCTTCAAAGCGGATACCATACTCCTTTGCATTTGTCTCAATAATCGAAATCTGTTTTACGAGCATTGCAACCAGATCAAATGGCTTGTTTACCAACTGTAATGTTCCAGATTCTACTTTTCCGATATCCAGAGCATTATTTAGAAGGGACTGCAGATAGTCCATGGATTCCATTACCTTTGCTTTACATTCATATAATCTTTCTTTATCGCCATAATAACGCTCTGATATATTGATCATCCCAATAATTCCATTTAAAGGTGTCCGGATATCGTGGCTCATCTGTCTCAAAAAATGTGTCTTTGCACTGTTCGCCTTTTCTGCCTGCTGCTGTGCCTCTTTTGCCTTTTTCTCTGCAATTCTGGCTTTTCGGAGGAATCCAAGTATCAGTATCAGCACGATCAAAAAAACAGATACAACAAGCAACATAAAACTCCAGAAATTGTCCCTTATAAACTCCTTTACCGTAACTTTCTTCAGATTACTGTCATACATATACACAGCATTGGAGAATTTTGAAGCAGACATTGTTTTTATCGTCTTATTCAGGACAGACAGCAGCATGCTGTTTCCACGTCTGACTGCAAACGACACCATACCGTACTTTTCCAGAAAAACACTGTACAGTTTATTATCATCGGAATATTGTTTCAGCTTGCCTGAGGCCATAATCATGCAGTCTGCTTTTCCATTATATACAGCCTTTTTTGCATCCAGGTAGCATATTCCTTCACATGCCACTGTGGATAATTATAGGAAACATAAGACTTCAAATCACTCTCTTCTCTTGGTATCGCAACCGTATTTTCAGCATTTTCATCAAAACTCTTTTTAACCGTTACAGCCGCCATATTATACTTCCAGACAGTATCTGTCAGATCATAGCCCAGGTCTTCGGCAGCATTCGTATTTTGCATCACATGAAAAATCATATCAATTTCTCCATCATGCAACGCTTTTTGCATATCCTCTTGTGAATCATACCCCTTGATATTAAATTTCAAAGTCTGCCCTTTCAGGCAGTTTTGTGCAAGCTGGATGTAATCCGTGATCAGGCCGCTCACTTTTCCGGTTTCTGTATCAAGAGTACTGACCCCGCCATCGTTTATCAAATAACCGATTTTGATTTCTCCATGCTCTGACAGCCATTTTTGTTCTTCTCCCGTCAGAAAATATACACTGGCCACTGACAGAAACTGCTTATGCAGTTCATCTGCATAATAAGGATCATCATCTGTGATCCTTCTCATAGCATTATCCAGCTCTGTCTTTAAATCAGAATGACTCTGGCCAATCGCAAAATATATTTTTGAACTTCCGAGATTCGTTAAGGCCACCATTCCGTACCCACCCAGACGGGAATCCTCTAACGATACAAAAACGTCAATTTCTCCGTCTGCAATTTTCTTCAAAGCATCTTCATTATTTGAAACATTGACATGCTGTGTATGCAGATCATATTTCTTTTCCCACTCGTTCAATACCATTTCCGACAGGTAACCCATAAGCACCCCAATCTTTTTCCCATTGAAAGATGCAGTGTCAGAGGATGAGATGTCTGTATGATCGGGTTTTACGTAGACATAATATCTTTCGTCTCCCATTGGAATAGCGGAAAAAAGCATAGTCTCTGCCCGTTCCTCCGTATAAGAGATTCCTTCTATCATATCCAGCTCATCATTTTTTAATTTGTCAAAACAATTTTCCCATGTACAATCTACATATTCATAGTTCCACCCGGTATAACCTGCGATTTTCTGCAGATATTCATAGCCGTATCCGCTTCTTTTTCCATTTTCATTTATCTTATCATATGTATCATCCGGTACACCAATCCTGACAACTCTCTCTTTCTGATTTTCTGCTGCAAAAGCATAAACCGGACAGATTGAAAAAAGGATGCAGCTGCACAATACTAAAATGATACCCCTTTGCAATACTGATTTATTTATTTTCATATTTTTCTCTCTCCCAGTAAAATTATTATAGTTACGCCTATGAAATAACACCACAAAAAAACACTGTCAGACAGACAGTGCACATCATTTCATGCAGCTGGCTGCCATTTTAAAGGCCCTGTAGCTTTGCGTCCCAGACTTTCATCTGGTTTGCCGATTTCCTTATTATAGCTTTTAAACGTATGTAAAAAAACTAGTTTTATTATACTATAGCGCTTTACTGTATACAAGAAAAACATTGTCGTATTAATGTGCAAAAACAAAAAAGAACAGCCGATACATATACTCGAACTGTTCTTCTACTTCCGAAGTCCACGAAGCATGGACATTACTGTTACCTGCTCATTCACCTTCGCCTGCACTGCCGGATTTTCATAAAACATGGGTTACATTTCCAGACTCATCCCGCTTTTTTACAATAAAAAGCATCCTGTGCCAGCTGCCATCACACATCCTGTATTCTGTATAAATACATTCTTCCGTCTTCAATCTGGCTGAAAGTGTAGAAACACCCGAAATGGACGTATCAGCGGACGATATTCCGGTGCAACCATTGTATCACAAAGCTGATACAGTTTCTCCGATACACAGCCTCTGTTTCCTGTCTGCTTTTCCCATGCACCTGGAAGGCTCCTGATTGCCTGATTTCCATTTCCCTCTTCTACCTTGTGGGTTTTATGATGTTCCAGGCGCCTAATCCAGATTCTTTTGTAACGTATCAATCAATTCTTCAATAATTATTGGCTTGGATAAGAATCCATCCATACCGCATTCCAGAACTTTCTTTCTGTCCTCATCAAAAGCATTAGCAGTCATGGCAAGAATGGTAATTCCCGACAGTGCCGGATCAGTAAGCGCACGAATCTGCCTGGTAGCCTCATATCCATTCATTACAGGCATCTGCACATCCATCAGTACCAGATCATAATCCTCCGGTGTTGAATTTTTAATTTTCTCCACTGCCTCTGCTCCATTTTCTGCTGTATCAACCAGGAATCCATATGCTTTCAGAATTTCCACTGCAATTTCACTGTTCAGTTCATTATCTTCCACAAGAAGTATACGCCTGCCTCTGAAATCTAAATCTGCTGCCGGAAGAATCTTATCCTCTGCCCGGGCCTGTTTCTGACCGATGGCAGCCATCAGAGTCTCTCTGATATCTGACATAAACAGAGGTTTCGCGCAGAATGCAGTCACTCCTGCAGTTCTGGCTTCTGTTTCGATATCTGACCAGTCGTATGCAGTCAGAATAATGATCGGCGTATTGTCATCAAGACTCCGGATCTGACGTGTAACTTCAATTCCATTCATATCCGGCAGAAGCCAATCGATGATATAAGCATGAAATGCATCCCCCAGCTCCATTGACTGTCGTGCACGGAGAACAGCCTCTTTACCCGAGACTGTCCATTCCGAACGCATTCCAACCTTTACAAGCATCTTTGTTACACTGTCACAGGTGTTAAAGTCATCGTCTACAACCAATGCCTTAAGACCCTCTAGTTCCGAAATCTTCTCTATGCAATGATGCTCAGGCTGAGTCCGAAATGGCAGACGGACTATAAACTCGGTGCCCTTGTCCTGCTCTGTCTGAACCTCAATAGTACCGCCCATCATATCCACGATGTTCTTGGTAATGGCCATTCCAAGTCCCGTACCCTGAGTCCTGCTGACTGTAGAAGTCCGCTCTCGCTCAAAAGGAGAAAAGATCTTCTGTACAAATTCCTGACTCATTCCAATTCCGTTATCCTTTACCCGAAATTCATACAGTTCGCTGCCTTTTGCTTTTCCCGGGTACTGTCTGAGACGGACAGAAACGGTTCCGCCTGCCGGAGTAAACTTAACCGCATTTGACAAAAGATTCAGCAGTATCTGGTTCAGCCGCAGTTTGTCACAATAGACATCCTCATTCGTAACATCCATGGCATCCATATAAAGCTCCAGCTGCTTCGCATGAATCTGTCCACTGATGATCGTCTTCAGATCATGAAGCACATCCGACAGACAGACTTCTGTTTCTTCCAGATGGATCTTTCCGCTCTCAATCCGGCTCATATCCAATATATCATTGATCAGTGAAAGCAAATGCTTACTGGAAGAAAGAATTTTGCCCAGATAATCCTGAACCCTATTTTTGTCATCAATATTACTTACAGCCAGTGTCGTAAATCCAATAATCGCATTCATTGGTGTCCGAATATCATGAGACATATTGGAAAGAAAAATACTCTTCGCCCTATTTGCAGTCTCTGCCGCATGGACTGCCTCAGAAAGAGCCTGGTTCATTTTCCAGTCAGAGGTACGGTCTGACATAACCAGAATATATTTCTTTTCCCCGTTTACCTCACTTCCCATTGCAATATTATGAAACCAGCGCCTTTCCCCTGTCTTCTGATGTATAGATTCAAAATCCCACTCCTGCTGTTCATGAACCGGAATTTCTTTCAGATGATTCTTCTGCGAGTCTTCGGAATCTGCAGGGTGCAGTTTTCTTAAAACACGAATATCCTTGCGGATCTGTTCTACTGTAATACCCAGCAGTTTTTCCGCATTAGGGCTGATGTAATCCGTCTGATATGTTTGGGCATCCAGCATCAGGAAAACGTCATCCACATTCATGGAAAGCTTTTGAAACAGCTCATCACGGTACCGGATCTCCGCATCCTTTCTTCTGAGATTTGTCCTGTTTTTCTGGATAATAAGACTGATAAAAAAGGCAGCAATGCAAAGTACAACAGCTCCAACAAGAAGCATCGTGGTAAACTGCAGATTATTCATACTGGCATTGACAATATCAGACTGGACAAGTCCCAGAAACATCCAGTCCTGAATATCCGATTTTTCATAGACCAGATAATAATTTCTTCCATCCAGATTCAGCAACATCGCATCAGTATGTCCCGCTTTAAACTTCTCCAAAAGGACATTGATCTCTTTTTCAGACATATCAGAATGCCTTCTCAGAAAGCCGAAGAAATTATACACGTTCCCCCATAACTCGGAAGAATGAGCAATTACAACACGACCATCCGAATGAACAATAAAACTCTGAGCATTTCCATGGAAAGCAGAAATATCCAGCACATCTACGATATCAGAATTTTCATAAGCAATGGCAATTGCATCGTATTCAAATCCCTGATAAATTCCATGAGCCTCAGGTGTGGCAAAAACAAGCTGCTGGGATTTTCCGGGAACTGCTACATTCGCGATCACATCTTTTCCCTGCCGGATCTCCTCTTCAATATTTTCCTGCAATCCAAGGTACCCAGTTTCTCCTGTTACCCTCTTATAGTCTCCGACCGCTGATAGAAAATAGAAGTCTAAAAAACCTGCATCTTCCTGTGCTTGCTCTATATAATCAAGGATTTCGCTTTCACCAGAGATATTCTGCAGATTTTCACCCTAAATATGGAGGTAAGTCAGGTTCTTATTTGTCAGTTCTCTCAGCATCTGATCAGACTGATGAAAAACTTCCGTCAGATGAGAAACACTTTCCTCATAAATAGATTTCGACATAAACTTATAATATCGGAAAACAGCCAGAACAACTCCTATAAAGAGAAGAAGAAAGGCAACTATTCTCAATCCTTTTTTCCTGACAGGTTTCTTTCTATTTCTATTAGAATTCTTAACATCCATTCTTCTCACCTCAGGGTTATGTAATCTTCAGCTTCTGCAAGAACGGCATTGCCACCTGAAACATATGCTGTCCAGGTATCTTTCACAGAGGTAGCTTCTCCATCAAATATCATATTTTCATCTACAGGATAAGTTTCCATATGCTGCGGTGTGGCAAGACAGGTCACCGTGAAAGCATCCTCATCCCGAACTGCCTTTCCATCCTTTGTAACTTTACTTAATGTATAGCCATCTTCCGTTTCATTAATTTCCACAGAAATACCACTAACCACTGGCAAAGAACCACGGTTAAACGGAATAAATCCTCCCTCATAGCCTTCTACAAAGTTTTTGATCATTTCTTTCAGCTCAGCCCCACTCATCTTGCTGCTGTAAGCCGCCAGACCATTTGGCATGATCATGTCACCTGCCATTTTTTCTGTGTAGCCGGCTTTCAGCACATTTCCCGTAAAGCTGTTTCCGGTTACGATCAGCACATCTGACCCATAGATGCCACGTAGCGTGTTTGCCATAACAGAATATGCTGCATTTCCTCCACTGCTGTGGAAACGGTTGGAATACGACTTCTGTGAATCCAGCACGATATCCTCAGAAGCAGTTTCTTCCTCAAGAAGCTGAGAATTAAATGACTGGTATGCCTGCCCTGCATCGTATTCTCCTAAGATCATCTTCGAAACCACATCCTTGGAAACAGAGAAAAAGTCATTTGACGCAATACGGATATACATATGGTTTTCTTCGATCACAGGTTTTATATCTTTCAGATATTCCGTAAGCTGCATATCCACCTCCTGACTGTAGCTTAACAGATCCTGTCCATCATAAACAATCCTGTTCTGCGCATCCTCTGAAAACATTGTATCCAGTACCTCCATTGCTTTCTTTCTGCGTGTTTCATCCTTTGTCAGATCACGGTTTAAGGCCACCTGGAAATATGGCGTAGTCATAATCCACTTTTCACCGTTCTCCTGAAAGAATGGCAGGAATGTTGTGTTAATGCCCGATCCTGGAACATTTTTACACCGGAAGAACTGCCAAAGTACATGGCAAGCTTGCTACTTTTGTACATCTCAACAATATCATCATAATCCATATTCAGATCTTCCTGACTAAGCCCTGTATCCTGAATAAACTGTTCCATACGTTCAAAAGCCTCTGGCCAGACGGTATCGTCCAGACCTTCTCTCTTTGTATTTTCCGGGTCACTGTAGACCGTCCGCCACTTGCGTCCTTCCACAGAAGACAACTCTGATATAGACAGACCCTGCAGTGTTTCCATACAGGTATAATCATAAGAATAGTCTGCCGTAAATCCACGAACACCCACTTTGTCAAATGCCTGGCAGGCGGAAACAAAACTCTCGTAATCTGTTGGCAACGGGATACCATACTTTGCAAAAAGATCTTCGTTCACTACAAAACCATGTGCATCCGCACACACAGGAAGCCAGTTTACGCTTCCATCCTCGTTCCTGAAATTGCTAAGGTAGGTATCATAGACAGCACCTGCCGCATTGGTTGTGGAAAGGTCCATCAGACTGTCTTTCAGGGGACTTGCATCATGCAGGGAAAAACGACAGCAGGTTATAATATCCGGCAATCCACCGTTTTCATCAAGAAACTTATAGAAATCCAGATCATTATTCCCTACTACAAATTCAACATTGATATCCGGGAGCTGTTCCTGGATGTATGGTGCATATTTTTCATACAGGTTTGTGTTCCATAAATACACCGTGATGGTTTCTTCGTCTTCTTTTTTTGCACTCTTCTCGCCACATCCTGACAAAAGTGATAAAGAGGTCACCATCACTAAACATACAGACAAAACCTTGCTCCATCTTTTCTTTTTCATTACAAGTCCCCCTAATAAAATTTATTATTGTCACGTCTATGAAATAACACCACAAAAAAGCACTGTCAGACAGACAGTGCACCTCATTTTATGCAACTGGCTGCCATTTTACAGGCCCTGTAGCTTTGCGTCCCAGACTTTCATCTGGTTTGCCGATTTCCATATTATAGCTTTAATACTTATGCAAAAAACTGGTTTTATTATACTATAGCACTCTACTGTACACAAGAAAAACATTACCGTTTTAACGCCAAAAAATAAAAAAAGAACAGCCGATACATATACTCGAACTGTTCTTCTACTTCCGAAGTCCACGCAGCATTGACATTACTGTTTCCTGCTCATTTGTACTCAGATCGTTCCATATCCCTAGAACTTCTTTCTGTTTTTCTGTCAGATTCTCTGAATTATCTTCCTGAAAAAACTGCGATAATGTCACGCCCAAAGCTGCACATATTTTTTCAAGTGTGATCAGCGACGGCAGGTTTTCCTGCGCCATGATTCTTCCCAGTGACGACTGGGAAATTCCTGACAGCTGCGATAATCTATATTTAGTGTCTGCTGATTAAGTTGCAAACACTTCTCTTGTTTCCTTTTTTTCTTCAGCTCAGGAAGTTTTCAATAATGACGTTTTCCGCCTCCGCTTCCGTCATGCCGAGCGTTCTGAGTTTCAACAGCTGCTCGTCATTGATCCGTCCGATCGCCGCCTCGTGGATGATTGCCGCATCCACATGCTTTGCCTGGATCTCCGGAATAGATCCGACCTGGGCGTGATCCATGATGATAGAATCGCACTGGATATGGGCGTGGCATTTGTTTTTGCCGACTGCCTTCGGATGGAAGACCTGGGAGGAATTGCCCTTTCCGACAGAACGTGAAATAATCTGTGCGGAAGAACCGCTTCCGTTCATACATACTTCAATATCCGACTCTGCCTTCTGGTCACCGTCTGTCATCAGACGTTCGAGCACGAACAGTTTGGAGTTTGCATCCATCACAACATTCGTCGTACGAATTGTTGAGTCAACGCCCTTAATCTGTACGGTATCCAGCGTAAAAACGGAATTTTCTCCGATTTCAATATTTGTCACCGGGTTCAGAATCCGCTGTCCCGTTCCGTTTCCCTCTCCGTAATGCTTTTCCTCGTAGCGCACGTTGGCATTTTTTCCTACATGGAACGTATGGATACCGTCGTGCCGGCTGTCGTTGCAGCCGCCGTTGTGGATACCGCAGCCCGCTACAATCGTAACATCGGCGCCGTCCGCAACGTAGAAATCATTGTAAACAAGATCCGTCATACCGGAAACGCTGACGACAACCGGGATAAATACTTTTTCGCCTTTTGTCTCGCCGTCAATCAAAATATCAATGCCCGGCTTATCCTCTTTTTTGCGGATTTTGATATGTTCACTGTCACCGTGGCAGAGCGGAATGCCGTTCTGGCGGAGATTGTATGCCCCTTTCTGCTCAAATCCCTCGCTGATCTGATTTAATACGCCCTGGGTTGTCTCATCTACCTGTACCATCAGCATGTGCCTCCTTCCTGGCCGCACATCCGGCCTGTTTTCTGCTGGAACAGGGTCGGCAGTACGTCTTCCTTTGTACCGTATTCTTTCACCTGGCCGTCCTCGATCACCATGATCTTGTCTGCCATCTGGATAATGCGTTCCTGATGGGAAATGAGAATCAGACATTCTTTCTTCTCTTTGTGGATTTCTTCAAACCGTTTGATCAGCATGGAAAAGCTCCACAGGTCAATGCCGGCCTCCGGCTCATCGAAAATGCTGACCTTATGCGGTTTTGCAAGAACCGTTGCGATCTCCAGACGCTTCATCTCTCCTCCCGAGAGCGTACCGTCCATCTGGCGGTTCAGGTAATCGGCAGAGCAGAGTCCGACAGCGGAGAGGAGTTTACAGCTCTCGGCTTCCGTCAGTTCTTTTCCGGCTGCCAGCGACAGCATTTTTTTCACCGTCATTCCTTTAAAACGCGGCGGCTGCTGGAATGCATAGCCGATGCCGGCGTTTGCACGGTGGTCAATATCATAACCGGTAATATTTTCCTCATCCAGGAAGATTTCTCCGCCATTGGCGTCCTCAATTCCTGCAAGCACTTTGGCCAGCGTTGATTTTCCGCCACCGTTCGGTCCGGTAATCACCAGCATTTCCCCGTCCTTTACCTCAAAACTGATGTGGTTGACGAGGCAGCGTTTTCTTCCCTCTTCGTTTACTTCAAAGGTAAGATTGTCTACTTTCAGCATATTTGCACCTCTTTTGTTTTCACTCTTTGCAGGGATAATCCCCCTTTCAAAAACTCTACTCCTTCTCCTAAAATCTGTCAATTATTTGTTGTGGTTTTGAGAGACTCTTTTGTTTTATGCAGTGATTTTTCCCGTAACATTTTCTTTTCCTGCATTCTTTTTCGTTTCTTCTGGATCGCATGCTGTGTTTGCGGTATAATGAGGGTAATATTTCATCGGGAGGTTATCGTATGCGTGTACTTATTACAGGAACCAGCTCCGGAATCGGAAAGGCGATTGCGGAGAAATTTTTAAAAGAAGGCTTTGATGTTACCGGATTTGACCGGAAGGAGGCTTCGATCAGCCAGGATTCGTATACTCATTTCTGCCTTGATATCCGCGACAGGGAACAGTATCCGGCGCTTGCGCCTTTCGATATTGTCATCAACAACGCCGGTGTGCAGAACGAGGATGATATTGATATCAATTTAAAGGGAACCATCGCAATCACGGAGGCGTACGGAATTCATGACACCATCCGCGCCATCCTCATGATCGGCTCGGCCAGCGGCCATACCGGAGCTGAATTTCCGGAATACACCGCAAGCAAGGGCGGTGTGCTCGCCTACACGAAAAACGTGGCACTCCGCATTGCACCGTATGGCGGAACGTGCAACAGCCTTGATTTCGGCGGCGTACTGACCGAGTTGAATCTGCCTGTCACAGAAGACCAAAAGCTCTGGGATCAGATCATGGAGCTGACGCCGCTGAAACGGTGGATGACCGTCGAGGAAGCAGCGGACTGGGCGTATTTTATGACCGTGACGAACCGGTTCTGCACGGGACAGAATATTCTGATTGACGGCCTTGAGGCGGGGAATGCACATTTTGTGTGGCCGGATGAATGATTTGTTAATTTCCTGCACAAACAAAAAACAGGTTCCCTGCACGGAAGCTTTTTGAGCTTTTCCGCTGCCGGGCTGCCTGTTTCTTTTCATTTCTTTTCATTTCTTTTCTTACGCTTTTTCAAACACCAGAATTTTCTCTGCGAATTTGTGGACGATCGGCATCCACATCACCAGCTTGTAGATGGGATTCAGCGTTTCCATACCGCGGGCGATGTTGTCGTCTTTTACTTTTCGGAAACCGGCGGCAATGTTGCCCAGGTCTGCAAAGCTGTTCGCACCCCAGGTAAATGTCGCGCCTGTCGCCTGGATGGATTTTTCGATGTTTTCTTTCTTTACAAAGTACGGGCACAGCGTTTCCATGCAGACGTAGGCATTGTCGAAGTGATCGCGGATGATGGCGAGCATCGTTCTGACCTCATCCGCTTTCATGTACATGGTCAGACCTTCGATGATGAAAAGTATTTTGCCCCGCACTTTTACCTGATCGGCCCATGCCGGATCGAGCACGGAACACGCAATCGTGGAAACGCGGCCGGATTCCTGATAGATCGAATCGCGTACCTCAATCGTCTCCGGCAGATCGAGATTATACCAGGTGATTTTTCCATTATCCATGCGGTAAAACCGTGTGTCCAGACCACAGGCGATATTGACGACGGTACAATCCGGGTTCTTTCGGATAAAGTCGCTGACCAGCTCATCAAACACAACACTCCGCGCTACGATTCCGCCGCTCATTGCTGTGTCCTTTTTCGCATTGCTGAAATCATAGTCGATGCGGTCAATCAGCTCTTCTGCTTTGGTGTCGCGGAACTTGTTTTTCGGATTTCTGCTGTGCATGGCGCGGGCGTAGAAGCACTGCAGCATCGTCTCGGCGGTTCCGTTCAGTTTTGGTTTTATTTTTTCATTGCTCATTCTGGGTGATCTCCCTTCTGCGTTTTATATTCTTCGATCCATTTCACCGGTTCCGGTCCGGTCTTGTTTTATTTCGGATTTTCCACCTTGTCCCCCACGAACCAGTAATCACAGACCTCACCGCCGCCTGCCAGCGTATGGTCACGGTAGAGCTTCGCGTGCATCAGGGCTGCTGTCTTGTAATCAATGTCGCACATAATCGGCAGCACTTCCAGATAGCCCTCTTTTCGGGCGAAGGTGTTCAGGGGACATTGGGTGAAGTGGTAATAAAAACCGTCCTGATGCTTCGTCTCATCAAAATGAAAATCCCACGAATACGCCTTATACTGCGGATGTGCTTCCAGCCAGGCGGCATCCTTATGCATCATCTTCGCAATCCGCGCCATGCCGCTCTTCTTATTCGCATTAATCATCAGGCCCATGGCTTTCAGAAACGGGAAGGACATCATCTCCTCTGAGATTGTACGCAGTTCATCCACAGAAATCTGTCTGTCCGACGCATCCCAGAGCGCAAGAAAAATGAGGCCTTCATAGAGATTCGACGCCATCGGGTTGTCCTTTCCGATATCATCGGCGCGGCGAAGCATGTCGCGGTAGATCTGGTTGGTCTTGCGGAGAAGCTCTGCGGTCTCCTCTTTTCCGTAGCGTTTTAGCAGACTTTTCTTTATTAAAGGAGTCAGCATGTTCCAATATTTGCTGGTGTATTCCATCATGGGCGGGTACCTCCATCTTACTTTTATTAGGATTCACTAACTGACAGGTGTAAAATTGCCGCCTACAATGTAGAAAAATAGGCGGAATTTTACTTTTCATTATGAGGTTATTATATCACAGTTTTTGAAAAATGCATGAGAAATTGAACTTTTCTATCTTTTACTCAAACTGACTCATTGTCCATATAAATTTAAAGAGAGAGCAATAACACCAGTGTATTACATACTCTCTCTTTACGGCTAATTTTAGTGTTATCTGCCAACGACCAGCAAACTGCTGGGAAACATATCGGATTTTCGTGTTGTCCGCCAACGGTCAATCACGTGATTGGCAAGCATATCAGATTTTAGTGTTAGCCCACTTGAAAAGCACGCTTTTCCTGATTACTATTATGGATAAATTCCATTTTTATGTCAATATATTTTTCTTGACTGTTTTTCAAGATTGTCCAATAAAAACAATCGTTTAACAGCAGTGGATGGATCACTCCATCCGCTTTTTCTTTTCATTCACTCAATAGATCTCTATGTACCCAATCCTTCAGCTTATATCCAAACCGTACTTCTAACTCAGATTTTCTCATCTACTGAACCGTTTATGATTTTCTGGTATGCCGCTTTCTGATTCAAATAATTTTTCTGCATCTGTTCCTCATCCATATAGAATACGTCAGCCGCATCACACCAAAAATAGGTTGCCTCATAAACAATTTTTACATTCTTAAACGTCATCTTTTCTTCAACAAGAACCGTCTTCACTTCATGTTCTTCCATGCAGCATGTGCATAAACGTTTTTCTCTTTTTATGATTTTCATATCCATGAATTCTTTTCTCCTCATAGTCATTCTTCAAATAAAGTCTGTCCAAATTTTTCTTGACTATTTTTCAAATTATCTTTTTTATAATATAAAAGAAATGGGTTTTGTGTCGTGTACAGCCTCAGGGCTCAATCGGGTTGCTCGTTTCTTTTTTATTTAAACTCCTCTTTTTACCATCTTAAGTTGCTAAAAATCCTCTTTCGGTAACAGGTAATTAAATTTCGATGACAACATTTTGTCCATTTCTTTTTGTGGCGATTCAATGCTCTGAAGTTCCATGAATTTATACTCCCCTTCTTTCATCCAAACCACAAAATTCCTGTCTGTATCATGCATAATTCCATTGTCGAAACGTTCATATGCCTTATAAGATGGTGACCGAAATACCTCAAACAGCCAAAACATCTCATACTGATTCTTTTCAAGTGCAGACATCAGAATTTCAGACTTCATTAATAGATATTCCTGATAATTTCTCCATCCTTCTTTTATGTCCGCATATCTTCCAATTATTTCTCCCCGAGAATTTGAGTATTCATATCCATCACCATATGTAATTCCTGTCAATGTTCTAATCATTCTACTCGGAAGATAAAAACTTTTTTCTGTCTCTTCTACATTTTCCACATTACACGAATCAACCATCTTATCTACCTTTATAACATTATCATCTGTTTCTATAAAAATATTACTTTCCACTTCTTTATCTTTTCGAACTGTGCAAGCTTCCTGTGGCGTACAATAATATCCACCAGCCTGATGAGCATGAAATCCTGTCACATCAAATAGTTCCTGTCTACCTTCCGAATAAATATTCAGCGCCTTTATAAACTGTTCTAATTTCTCCCTCTTCACAATACCTGATGAGATCCAAACAGATTCATCTATCCCTCTCTGCTCATTCTCAAGACTGGTAGAACCGTAAATCAACATCTCGTCATTATTTTCAATCCACTTTGAAAAATCAGGAACATCACCTTGCTTCATCCATGCCTCGATGCTTTCTACAGAATATTCCTCAACATCACAGCATACCATTTGGTCAGTGTTAAGCCAGCTACTTTTCTGTTCCCTTTTCTTCGCGCCAATATAATCTTGGTACGTATTAACAAAACTATCTAAAACCGCATAGTCTTTGACATACATCCTACTTTCATTATCTTCTTGAATCGGGATTTTATTTGCCAATATTACTTCTACACGATGTTTTGCACACCATACATACTTTTCAGCAATCGTCATAACACTTGACTGCCTGCCATGTGTGGCCTGGTAAAAACGTTGTTTAATAGCAATATCTACACCTATATTTCTCTTGTTTCTATATTCTCCAAAAAGCTTTTGTTCCCAACCATGTTCTATTAAATACTGATACACAACTGATACGAGCAATCCATCCCATTTTAACGTCTCTAAATTATATTTTTTCCGATATTCCTCTATAAACTCTTGTGTTTCCCGAAAATATTCTTGTGTTTTATGATCAATTTCAAAAAATTTGTTTAACTCATCACACAGAACATACCTTGAAAAATCATAATTTATAGGTCCATAGCCAGACATTTTTTCTGCCTTAAAAGCTACTTGGCATGCCGGCATAATTTCCATCTGATACTGATACGGAGGCATAATTTGACTTTCTGCCTCTTTTTTGTAAAGATCTTTATCAATTGCCCTTTTTACTATTCCTCTACAGTAATATCTCACTACAATATTTTCATATGTTACTAAGCCTATACTTGAAAATACATTCTTCATGATCCAAATCGACAGTGTTTTCAAATATTCATCTTTTACATTCTTTCCTAATGCAATTCCATATGCAATCGAAAAAAGATCTTCTATAATCTGCTCATCATTAATATCAGCACAGTAAATCAGAAGCTTTAGAAATTCATCTGGATTATTTATTCCCCATTCTATAAGCTTTTGTCTACATTCATACCTTATTCTATTGTCTACGCAAGAAAGATTCCAAGCTAAAATCATTGGTCTTCCCCAATATTCTTCATCACTTGTTAACTTCACGCTATTAGTGTCAATTTCTATATAAGTCCCCCATGCAGTCTCCAATTCATTCTGCAAGCCAGCCGGTATAGACCACCAAATATCTCTCTGTGCAGGTTTTTCAAATCCTCTTAAGAACTCATCAAGTATTTTACTTCCCAATGGATGTTGACAGTTATCGCTTGATGGCAATATAACTTTATTAAAAATCATTCTAAAGTTATTCACAGACTGGTTCATCCATTGTTTCACATCATCTTGATATTTTTCTGCAACTTCAATTGATGTATTATTCAATGCATAGCAATTCAAATCAAATATTGTATCTTTATCCAATTTAATATTTGAATATTCTGAAATCAAATTGCCTTCTTCTAATAAAACAAGTGAAAGCATTTGATAGATTCCATTCGTATAATGTATTTCAACTTCTTTGCTCTCTTTAACTGCATTAAATATCTTTCTTGCCATAAGATAATCAAATGCTGGCTGCATTCCCCATGAATATACTGTTTCGCACTCACTAAATTCATCTTGCTGTTTCAAACTAGAACTTACAAAACCTTCTTCTTCAACAAATTTCAAAATTTCCTCTAAATGAGACTTGACCGGTTCTTTGCATTGATTATAAATATCCTCATACAAAATTTCCTTTTTATCCGCAAGCATAGTAGCAACACACACAAGTACCGTTCTAACCATGCTTTGACTATCGGTTTCTTTTCCTGATTTTCTATATATATCTTCTATACTGTTTATTTTTTCTTTGAACAAATTCGTTATTACCATTGAATTTTTAGACAAGAGACCTATTTTTGTGTTTCTATATCTATCACAGAATAGTTTTAACGCCATTGGCGTTTTCAACATATTCCTGATCCAGATATTTCCATCCAAATTTACATTATAATACTCAATATATTGATCAAAAATTTGTGCCACTGATACATCGCCATGACTCGGTATATAAAAAAAGGCATCCCGATATTTTAACTCTTTGTATCTTTTAAATACATAAGGACGTGATAAAAAGACAAATTTTATACCACTAAAGTCCTTCTCATAAACCTTTACTTCATTTATTCGTTCTTGCCAAAAATCCCATGAAGTAGCTTCATCTAATCCATCTACACAAATTAAACATTTCGGCTGTATAGTTATGCCTTTATTATTCTCTTCCCTTCGTTTTCTCAATAGTGCCGCATTTTCTAATGCCCTAAATAATTCTCGCTCATCCCATTTACTTGACATTCCAAGCGTTTTTAATAAAATTGATAGCCAAGTATCTCCCACAGAAAAATCTTTTGCATGTACCAATATCGGTAAATGTGTTTTCTGTTGTAGCATTACGCTTGTCTCAGCAAGAATCCCTGCTGTTTTTCCAGTCCCTTGATCCCCCAAGAAAACCATCCAATTGTCAATTGTATCCTTTAATCTTTGACCACACATAAAAAAATCTATTTCAATACTTTTTAAAACTTCAATCGCAGATGCAAAGTGAAAATAATGCTGAAAATACATAGAGTTCTCTTTTAACTCTATTTCTGTACAATTCAAATCAATTCGTTTTCGTAGAAAATCTTCCCTAATATTACTTCCTGCCTTTGCTACCAACTTGATACTTTCAAATTGACTTATCCATTCAGACAATTTCTTAATATCCAAACTAATTTTTTCAGCAAGTATTTTCTCTTTTTCTGGAAACTCTAGTTCTAATATATCTTCATATGCTTTTTTGAGTTTCTTCAAGTTATCTTCCACTCGCAGTATTTCTCTATATCTTTTCTCTACTACAGCATAATTTCCTGTAAATTCTTCCAGTTTTTCATGAATATGTCCTGTAGAATATATATCTGGAATATATTTTGTTCTTGCCCAACCATTAACTGCCTTCTTGTACGAATCTATAATTTCTTCTTCAAACACTGCTGTATTTTCAAACCAATATTTATAGCATCCCCTTGCCTCTGGCTGCATTAATTTCTCTTGGATTGTGGTTTCATCCCACAATTCTACACTTACAGATGGATTTGTATCTTTTAATTGGTCCACCAACTCCAACCACTTACTTTCCTCTGTATTTTTCGCTATTTTATCACCACTGGTTATTTTTTTAGAGGTCAGATCTCTTGGAATACAAACAATATATCTCTTTATTTCCGATCTCACTTTTACTGCTGTATTAAATGATTTCTTAATTTGAGCAAGCTGTGCACTCTCCATTTTATCAGGAAACCACTTCGCCTGAACTCCAATGACATCTCCTGATTTTAAAACCCCATAAGATTCTAGTCCACCATCTCCGCCGCTTCCATTTACAAAAGAAAAATATTTCAGTTCTTCTTGGTATTCCTTTTTACACCATGTTTCAAAAAGAATATTACACATAACTTCAAATGCATGATTAGACGATTCCCCATGAGTATTAAATTTTGTCCATTCCATTTTCCTTTCCTCCAATCAGTACATTTTATTATATAAATCTTTTATTCTCCCTATTCTCTATATAAACATCTGCTGCATCAAACCCTTTTTCAGCTCTTTCCATGCAGTTAATGTTTCTTTGTAATTATTAATGACATCATCTATTACTGTTAAACACTCTGCTATTTTCTGTTGTTCATCAAAACATGGAATCAAAATATTTGTCAGTGCAATATTAGATTTACTTATTGATGTAACCTTTATTCCTTGCATATATGGACGCAACTGATTATGATATTCATTCGAATTCATAAAGTATCCAAGATATTTTGATGCAAACTTTTCTTTTGGATGGCACGCAATTGTATGCAAGCCGGAAATTGTTTTTTTACCATTTTTATTTATAATTTCAACAGTTTTTCCGACAGTATCATCTTCCGCCGTATCTGCAATTACAATATCTCCATCAGTTAACATTGCATATTTTTCACAATTTAAATTTTCATTTACATATGGCACATTTGCATTCAGCACATCAATCATAGCTCCAAATTTGATAAGAATATCTCCATAATGAATATATTTTATATTACCACTTTCATAATTTAAACACTCACGAGAAAACGTACTATTATTTAAAAACTCAAAAACCTCTAAAAATTTCTTTTTTCTCCACTTTGGAAAATCACTTCCATCATCAGCCTTAAATCTTACCTTCTGATCAAACAACTTCTGCATTACACTTTTTTTTCGACCTTCCCAGGCTTCTATCATATCTTCATAATTGCTGATTATTTTGTCAATATTCAATAAAAAATCTGCTATCTTTTGCTGCTCTGGAATAGATGGCAATTTCACGACACTTTTTGCAAATTCTTTTTGTCCCAACGTTTTGTTTCTACCAGCTCCACCTGGTGACGCTAACATCAAAACATTTTGACCGCGTTTTGTAATAAAATACTTTGTAATGTAATCCAAGTCAACAATATCTTTCTTAGGTTTGTACATCGGAAATCTATGTGATGCAATCATACCCTTTTCTTGTTCTGTTGTTCTAGCAACAGCTCGTTCCCAGGCGAAAACAATATTTACAACAAAGCAATCTGGTTCAACCCAGAAAACTCTTTTATTCCCAATTTCTACAGCACTTACCTCTTCTTTATAAAAAATCCCTTTTCCATGTGAACGAATTCCAATTTCGCGATATGTACGTGTGTCATCTAAAATCACCGGTTCCCCTACTCTATCAAATATATCTTCAATTTTATAATTCTCCCACGAATCACTAAATTCTGGAAATCTCAATTTAGGTTTAATCATTATGATCTCCCTTTCTCTCCAATACGTTAAGTTTTATTTTTTTATTAACACAATTCATCGCTTCTGTATATGTAAATGAACAAAACTTATAACTACTCTTACTCTTCTCACTGCTTGAATCATAAATAACCTGATATTTTTCTAAATATCGAGAGCACACTATCACACGGCTTATATCTTTATATTTCTCAAAGATTTTCAACATATCACACGTAATAGGTAGTACATTTATTGTTGTTAATCCACCATTATCAAGAAAACCTATAAAATGATTATTTTCGATCCCTATATCTATTAAAAACCAAACTTCATTACATTTCTTTTTATATTCTGACACTTTACTTACATGCTGTTCAAAAACCGCTACTAGATTATTAATAAAAGTATCATACTTAAAATTCGATGCAGCAGCTAAACTTTTATTAATATACGCCTCAACATCATTCGCCGCAGCATCAGCATTAAATTCATCCTTTTGTAAAGCTTTATTATGCTTTTTAAACATTGCTCTTCGCTGACCATCATACTTCATACTTTCAGAATCTGTATGTTCATTTAAAATAGTATCTGCACGAAAATGCTCAATTCCAATTTTATATCCATCCTTTTCTAAAATAAAATCCGGACGTTCATTATCATCAATTTCATATTTTTTCAATTTACGATTATTAAAAAGAAAAGCATCTAACGCTTTTCTTTCTAATAATTTCTTTTCATCAGCCAACCATCATCACCCTATCTTTTTATAAGCCCAGTTCTTTCAATATGCTTTCAGCCTTATCAATCGCGGCCTTCGTATCAATCTCCAGTTTCTGAATCCGATTTCTTACCTCTTTTAAATCCACTGGCTCTTCTTCCTCAAACGTATCCACATACCTCGGAATATTTAAGTTATATCCATTCTCAACAATCTCACTCATTTCTGCCACATGAGCGAACTTATCAACATCTACACGTTTCTCATATGTCTCAACAATCTTATCAATATGCTTCTGCTCCAGCACATTCTGGTTCTTTCCAGCCTTAAACTCTTTTGACGCGTCAATAAACAAAATATTTCCCGCATTTCCGTTTCTCTTGCTTTTCAGCACTAGCACGCAAACCGGAATTCCTGTTCCATGAAACAAGTTTGCTGGAAGTCCGATTACTGCATCCAACCGATTCAGATCTTTGATGATATATTTTCGAATGGTTTCTTCCGCGCCTCCACGGAACAGTACACCGTGCGGCAGCAGCACTGCAACGCGTCCGTCATCTTCGTCCATATGATAAATCATGTGTTCCACAAATGCGAGATCCGCCTGTCCTTTCGGTGCCAGTTTTCCTGCTCCGGAATAGCGTGGGTCATCTTCAAACTGTTTATCCGCAGACCATTTCAGAGAATACGGCGGATTGCACACCTGTACTGTCATTTTGATATCGCCGTATTTGTCATCTTTCAGTGTATCGCCTTTATAAATATCAAAATTCTGCCAGTCGATGCCGTGCATGATCATGTTCATACGGCTCAGGTTGTACGTTGTCGCATTCAGCTCCTGTCCATAGAAATGTCCGACTTTTCCTGTTGTCAGATGTTTCTGTACTTCCAGAAGCATAGACGCAGAACCACAAGTGCAGTCACCAACCGTCTTTGCTTCATCCAGCCCCAATGCCGCAAGTGTTGCACAGAGCTTCGACGGACCTGCCGGCGTGAAGAATTCGCCGCCTTTCTTTCCCGCATCCGATGCGAATAAACCAATCAGAATCATATACGCTGTACCGAGTACGTCAAACTGGGAATCCTGTAAATCGAAATCAATATCCGATACACGTACCATAACTCGCCCGATCATTTCCGTACGGTCTGACACAGTCTCTCCAAGACGGGAATCCTGCAGACGCATATCGTTAAACAGCCCGTCAAATGCCTTGTTGGATTCGTGTCCCATCGTAGAACCTACCAGATCATTGATCGCTTTTTCGAAATCTTCCACGCTGAATTTATCCGCATCATTTTCAAACTTTGTAATCTTGCGAATCAGATTTCGAAACAGATTTTCCGGCTTAATTACATAACCCAGTTTTGACAGTGACCATTCTTCTACAACCGGTCTGTATTCATCATCCGCAAAGGCTTCTTCATATGTGATTCCATCATCATTTTTGAGAAGATCGGTCATATACATTTCTGTTCGCTCAGAAAGATAACGATAGAAAATTACTCCTAAGATATAATTTTTGAACTCACTTGCATCCATCTGACCGCGCAGATCGTTCGCGATTGCCCATAATTTCTGCGAAAGCTCGTTCGCCTGTGCCTGATATGTATTTGTATCTGTCATTCTGTTTCTCCTTCAGCCTTGTATTTTTTATAAGTATCCTGTATAAATCTTTTCACATTCTTTGTCAGTTTTGTCATTTTCAGCAGTCCCAGCGGATATGCCATCAATCTTTCGCGAATATTATCCTCCGATACATTTCCACTGAATGTATATGCTGAAACCAGATCTGATACTATCTTGAAATCAATCTGATTGTCAAATGCAAATTCTTCCATATCTGCCTGCATCTGTTCTTTTTCAAACTGATTGAACGCCTCCATTACATCTGCATTTTCCGGCAGATCATAAAATCGTGTTAAGATAAACTGCCGCATCACTTCTTTTTTCAAACGCAGGGATTCATTATCAGAACGCTCGATTTCACGCAGAATCAAATCGACATCCTGCTGCTTTTCTTCCTCTGTCTTGGTATGTGTTTTTGCATTTTTTAACAAGTTCAAAATATACACAACGTTGATTCGGTCTGTTCTGACAAGCTCAATATCAAAATCCACATCCACTGGAACCGGAACTTTCGGATTTGGATTGACGGTTTGATCTTTATAGTACAAATACCAGCTTTTGAATCCTTCGTATTCATTTTCATCCATGACTGCTCCAAGATCTGCCCAGTCAAACTTCGAAAAAGTTTTCAATGTAGCAAGCGTCTTTGCCAGCGCACGGAATGCCATAATAAACATGCGGATTTCATCTTCTGATTGTAACTGTCCCGCAGCTTCTACGTCGGGTGTGATTTTTCTTAAAATCACATTCTGATTCATCCATTGATTTAAATAATACGCATAATCTTCCAGCAGATATTCGTTCGGATCTCCATCGCCTGAAAACAGGGTCAGCGCTTCATCCTGCCACTTCTTGATATTTCGATATGTCACAATCTGTCCAAACTGTTTTGTCACTTTGTCAATACGGTTCGTACGACTGTATGCCTGAACAAGTGAATGCCAGACCAGATTTTTGTCCAGATACAGTGTATTCAATGGTTTTGCGTCGAATCCGGTTAAAAACATATTGACTACGATCAGGATATCCACCTGTGGAAGAACTTTCTGTTTTAACCGCTTCGCAATATCTTTTCTGTACGGATCAAACGTATCAATGCCAAACGCTGTACCGTACATAGCATTATAGTCCTTTATACAGCGCTCCAGCAGTTCCTGCGAATGTTCATCTGCTCCATCATCCATATCTTCATTTGCCTGATAGGAAAAAATAGCTGCAATTTTCAGCCGTTTCTCCTCCGGAACTGTTTTATTCAGTTTCTGAAATGCATCATAGTATTTTCCAAGTATTGGAATAGAATCTACTGCAAAAAGTGCTGTGTACGTATCCTTTCCCTGCGGATGCACATGCTGTTCATGATGTTCCATAATGTGTTTTGCAACTCTGGTGATTCGTTCCTCATCATGATAAAGCGGTGTCATGTCGATATTATGGCGTTTGCAGTATTCTGGATCATCCAACTGTTCTGGGTCAATTCCTTTTACTGCAATATTTTTTGCAAAAATTGTCCGCTGATATTCTACAGAAAATCGGAGCACATTGCCGTCTGCAATTGCATCTTTGATCATATATCGGTGCAGACATGCATCCAGTTTATCCCCAGCATGGAACACATCTGCCGTTGTACGTCCGTCAGCACCTTTATTCTTCTCAAAAATAGGCGTTCCTGTAAATCCTATATAATTGGCTTTTTCAAAGTGTTTCTGAATCTGCGCATGCATACTGCCGAATTGGGAACGATGACATTCATCAATGATAAATACTACTTTTTTATCTCGGTAACCATCCATAACCTCTTCGTATTTTGGATTTTTAACAGCATTCGCCATTTTCTGAATGGTTGTAACAATCATCTTTTTCTCAGATGATTTCAGCATCTGAATGAGCACACGGGTGCTGTCTGTATTGTCAACGCAGTCTTTTTCGAATGAATTATATTCTTCTACGGTCTGATCATCCAGATCTTTTCGGTCAATCAGAAATACTACAAGATCAACTCTTGCTTCTTCTCGAAGAAGCTGAGCCAATTTAAAAGATGTCAATGTTTTTCCTGAACCAGTGCAGGCAAAGACATAACCATTCTGCTTCACTTCCAGTACCCGCTTCTTTGCTGCTTTTACTGCATAAATCTGATATGGACGCATTACCATCAGCACTGGTTCTGTCGTTTTGATAATCATGTATTTGTCTATCATTTCTGTGATTGTCGGCTTGCAGAAAAATTCACTGGTAAAGGTATTCAGATCGTTGATTCTTGTATTTTTATCATCGGTCCAGAAAAATACGAGTGATTTCAAAATCGGGTTATAGCGACCATCTACCATTTCATTTTCATTACAGAAATATTTTGTCTGCACAGAGTTGCTGACTACAAACAGCTGTAAATATCGGAACAAGCCTTTAAAACTGAACTTTCTATAGCGATTGATCTGATTGATCGCTTCGTTGATTTCCACACCAGGACGCTTTAACTCAATCTGGATCATCGGAAGTCCGTTGATCAGTACGGTTACGTCATATCGATTTTTATATACAACATCCTCTTTATGTGCTTTATCCATAGTGACCTGATGCGTTACCTGATAAATGTTTCTGTCTGTATCGTTGGAAAAGAAATCAAGATATACATTCTCTCCATTATCGAGCTGCAGAATATATTTATCTCGCAAAATTTTCGCAGATTCATACACGGAATGGTTATCCATGTGAATCATAATACGATTAAATTCTGTGTCAGAAAAGGATGCCGCATGGCCTTTTTCTTCCAGCTTTTTCGCGTTGAATTCTGCAAGCTGTGCGCGGAAATTGGCAAGGACATCCTCATAGGTATTCAATTTGATAAAGCTGTATCCAATACTCTCTAAGCGGTCGATCAATATGTTTTCGACTTCGTATTCTGAAATATGCGACATAGGCTTCTCCCCTTTCCTGACGTTTCTTCCATTTTTCTTTATTATCTCATATACCTTTGTAAATTTCAAACTTTTGTTCTATTTTGTATTATATTCAAATTCAATACACTGCACATTTACAGGAACTTCAAATTTTCTGACTATTTTTTATTACTTTCTTTTACTTCTCTTTTCTGTTATAATACATTTCAAGAAATAAGTTTTCCTTGTTCGTTTTTTATTGGGAATCTTAGACACTCTAATATATTTAACCGGGCAGCCGGGGGACGTGCTTTCATCTGATCTGAGTCTTGCAGAAAGGATGATTATTATGAGTACATACGAAGAATTGCAGATTATAATCAGCGTTGCTTTACTTATTGTTGCAATTTTGACTTATGCAAATAAGAAATAGCCGTCCTGTTCTCTGGTAAAGGTAGGACGGCTATTTCTTATAGCTATTCAACATTTTCGCCAGATCGGGTGATTGCGCTCACCTTCCGGCTGTCTTGTTGAGTATATTATATTGCAATCGTGTAATTTTGTCAAATCAAAAATAGCGCCCCTGCTCTGGTAAAGTTAAGCGCTATTTTTAGTTAGAAGCTTTATCCGGCGGTCAGGTGTACACTGACCAACGGCTCTCTTGTCGAATATATTATATGACAGCACTTTCTTTTGGTCAACAGCCATTTTTCTTATATTTTCACCATTATTTCGACCCAAATCTCTCAAAAAGAAATTGAAATCCCCTCTCCTCCACCTTATAATATTTTCTATAAGACACACATATGGGGAGATTTTTATGACGATCAGTATTCTTCTTGCGCAACAGATCGCGCAGCTTTTTCTTATGATTTTTATGGGCTTTTTAATCGTAAAAGCCGGACTTTTAAAGGATGAGGACAGCAAAGTTCTGTCGAAAATTGTGCTGTACCTGATCATTCCCTGCGTGATTCTGAATGCGTTTCAGGTCGATTACACGCCGGAAACGGTGCGGGGGCTGCTGGTTGCGTTTGCGGCTTCGCTTCTGATGCAGGTTGTGCTTCTTTTTGCGGTTTCAGCTCTTGGACGGGTGTTTCATTTGGATGCGGTTGAGATAACTTCTGTTTACTACTCCAATTCCGGCAATCTGATTGTGCCGCTTGTGACGGCTGTTTTAGGAGCGGAATGGGTGCTTTACAGCTGTGTTTATATGAGCGTACAGCTTGTCTTTTTCTGGACGCACTGCAAAAAGGTGATCAGCCGTGAGGCTTCCTATGACTGGAAGAAGATTGTTCTGAACCTCAATATTATTTCTATTTTCGTCGGAATTCTTCTTTTTTTCACGGGCATCCGGCTTCCTGCGCTGGTCAACAATACGCTTCATTCTGTCGGAAGCATGGTTGGCCCTGCCAGTATGATTGTTACGGGTATGCTTTTTGCCGGCATGGACTTCCGTCAGATTTTTGCGAATAAACGGATTTACTTCGTGACCTTTCTCCGCCTGATCGCCGTTCCGCTGATGGCGCTTGTTCTCTTAAAACTCAGCCATCTCGCCGACCTTTCCGCTGACGGACCGACACTGATTCTGATCGTTTTTCTCGCCATCATCACGCCATCTGCTTCCACGGTTACCCAGATGTGCCAGGTATACGGCAACGATTCGCGCTATGCCAGTGCCATCAATGTTGTTACTACGCTGGCTTCTATTGTGACGATGCCGCTTATGGTAATGCTGCTTCAGATGGTAATCTAATCACAATTAACAAAAAAACGCTGTCCCGCTTCCCCTTCCAGAGAAGCATTGACAGCGTTTTCTATTACCCAATTAGTACCTTTTTCCCTTCAAACGCAAATCCATAATGCCGGATTCTTTCTTTTGGGATTCCCCGTTCTTTCAGTTCCGCGTCGTATTTCTTTATTTCAATCTGCGCCAGTGCTTTTTGTACCGTTTCCTGCAGCGTTTTTTCTTCCGTTTCTTTTACTTTAAATTCCAGAATCATAGCATCTCGATCCAAATTTCTGGGAATTAGAATCACATCGTATCTTCCATACCCACTTTCCCGATTGGAACGCACCTCATAAAGATCTCGCACTTCCACCAGCAGCCCAAGTACAAATCCATGATAAAACCGCTCTGGCTGGCTCCGCTCGGACGCATGTTTTCCAGCATCAAAATTACTAAATGTAGCAAGTGCAATATCATTCATATAGAGGTTCATCGCTTTTACATCACCATTCAGCATTGCTTTGATAAATTCATTATAATTGGCAGATGCCGCTGCAAACCAGCTTTTGAACATATTCGAAAACATGCTCACAGTCTCCAGATTTGTGATGGAAAGAGAATACCACGGCTCCAGCGTCAGTCCTCTGTATTCAATCTCCTCCACTTTCAGATAACCGCTTGCCACCAACAGACTCCATACCGCACTTTCATCCTGTTCTAATTGTCCAAATATAATCTGCTCATCAAAATTAACTACAATTTGTTGTCTGTTGATCAGTTTTTCCAGTTCTTCCTTCATATTTACCGATGCCGACTGCAGGAGTTTGCTGATCAATCCATTGGAACTTGTAGCTGCCCAGTAGGGCCGCAGTTTTTTCTCTTTCAGATAATTTGTAATAGACCACGGATTGTAAATATCACGATGCGTGCCAAAGCAAAATCCGTCATACCATTGCTTTACCAGCTCTTTCTTTTCCGGCATTCCAAATTGATCTAATGATTGAAATACCTCTTTTTCTGTAAAACCAAAACAGTCTGCATAGGCATCCGATGTTGTTGTAATAACCGTCAGATTATTGAGGTCCGAAAAAACAGATTCTTTGGAAATACGGGTAATTCCAGTCATCACAGCGCGGTCCAGATATGGATTTGTTTTGAACGTCGCATTGAAAAGGCTTCTCATAAATCCGGCAAATTCACCCCAGTATCCATGAATATAGGCTTCCTGCATGGGCGTGTCATATTCATCCAGAAAGATCAAAACTTTTTTTCCATATAAAAGATTCAAATAACTGGAAAGATTTTTTAATGCATCCTGTGCTGTCACATCACTCATTTTTTCTGTAATTTCCAGCATCTGCTGTTTCTCATTTTGCGTAAAGCATTCTTCCTGCTCCAAATACCGATGTTGGCGATAAGCATCTACAATAATATTTTTTATCTTCTGCACTGCATCTTGATAGTTATTCTGTTTTACGTCCGCAAAGCTCAGAAAAATCACCGGATAAGTTCCCTGCAGTCTGCGGTATTTTTCCTGTTTCCAGATAGAAAGCCCTTCAAAGATGGTACCTTTTTCTGCATACTGTCTGGAAAAGAAACAATTCAGCATGCTCATATTCAATGTTTTGCCAAATCTTCTCGGACGTGTGATCAGCGTAATGTCATCTCCACTTTCCCACCATTGTCTGATAAAATCGGTTTTATCAACATAAAAATAATGATTTTCTCGAAGGGAAGCAAAATCCTGCTTTCCTATACTAATCGCTGAAGTCATATTTCATCTTTCCTTTCTGAGCGCAGACACACCAGCATTTTCTGTCTGATAATGAAATGTTCCACTGTTTTCTAATCGATAATCTTATCTTATAGTTTATCAAATTCCGAAAGAAATTAATAGACTTTTTCTTCTGCACAGCAAAAAAATGGCCGTCCCATTCCTCAGTGCAAGGATCAGACGGCCATTTTTCACTATCAGTTTCCAGTTTTATTTCTCATACAAAAACTCTTCTGGCAGTGTTACACCGAAATCCTTTGCCAGATGGCGGAATTCATCCGGTGTGATCGTCTGGCGTTTCGTTGGCTGCATAGAAAGTGTTTTTACCAGGATTTCTGCAGATTTTTCTGCGGTATGCATCAGACCGAAGGTCAGGTCAAAATCAAAGCCGGCGGCGAACATGCCGTGGTGTGCCCAGATAGCAAGATCATATTTCTTCATCAGCTCGCTCGTGGCAACGGCGATCTCTCTGCCTCCCGGAACCATCCACGGAACGACACCGATTCCGGACGGGAATACAACAGGACACTCGGTTGCCATCTCCCAGAGTTCGCGGGTAAATACTTTATCTTCCAGCGGCAGAACAAAGGTAAGCGCGATCACGTTGGTGGTATGTGCATGGTACACAACGCGGTATCTTTCGTCCTGAAGTTTTTTTACCTCCAGGTTCATCAGATGGCTCGGAAGCTCTGAGGTCGGACGTCCTCCGTTGACGAGACCCCAGACGATGCGGTAATTTTCACCTTTTTCATCCAGCTCAATCATACAGATGCTGTCTTCCGGTTTGATTGTGACATTTCGGAAATATTTTCCGCTTCCGGTTACCAGGAAATACTCTCCCGCAAGATTTGGAACGGCGGTTCCGATCGGATTCCACTCTCTGGCCTCAAAGTTTTCTTTTACCTCTTCAACCTCTTCCGGTTTCACACGGTAAGAAAGGTTTCCGCCGTTTCTCTCATGCCATCCCTGCTCCCAGCCATCATTTGCCATACGGATAAAGCCTTTTACAAATTCTGCATCTAAAAATTTCATGTTTTTTCCCTCTTCTTTCTCTCTTTTCCTCTTCTTTTATCGATATTTACCGGCACACAACCTCTACCGGCACATCCAGGATTTTTGCAACTTTCAGAATCGTATCAATATGATGTCCGACAGCAGCTGCCATATGATGTGTTGGTCCCGCCTCACTCCATCTGTTGCAGAACTCTCTTGCCCCAATGGAGAAACGTGTTCTCATATTGGTATCGCCAAAGGTAAAGATCGGACCATCCTCATTGACACCCTCTGCAGCAACAAATTTAAAATGACCGTCTTTATCCTGCGTAATTCCAAGATATGTAACATCTCCGACTGGCGGATAAAACTGCGTCAGATATCCGCCGCCCGTCTTGCCATGAAAAACATCAACGATTTTCATGGACGGTTTTTTCGCCTGCGAAATATCAGCATCTCCCGATCCAGAGTGGCCGATAATACAGATATCCTCATTGAAATCGATCGAATACATCTCAGAAAGCTGACCGGTTCCGGCGATTGTTTTCAGAATGCTCATTGCCATTGCAACTTTCATATCACCCTCTACGGCACAGGCTGTACCCTGTTTGATCAGCATGGAAAATGCCGGAATCAGCATGCTGTCCAGTTTTCCGGCAACCCCTTTGGCAAAGCCGTCATAATGGGATGCCACCATACCAAGATCTTCTTTTTTTACCCATTCTTCAAAAGCAACGACATATTTTGCCATATCCCATACGGTCTCTACCGTTGCACCGCCCTCGATGTCAAAGGTATCCAGAATCTCCTCTGCCTTGGCGCGGATTGCGGCCTCATCTGTGACAGGATCCGCGATCGCCCACATTTTCTCCCAGTCGAACTGTTTCGTGTAAAGTCCTATCCGGTTGTAAAGATTGGTTTCATCGATATACAGATCCATCATTCCCGGATATGGTCTTCCGATCTGGGCAATATTGGTGTAGCGGAATCTTCTGCGTACCTGGGCTGCCCGGCACCACTCATCGATTTCCTTAGCTACGTAATCATCTCCGCCTTCTACAACACCGGTGATGACGGCATGACGTTTTCCTGCACGCTCCAGATCGGCTACCATCTCACCGACTGCTCCACAGGCATACAGCTCACCCAGCCATTTTGGCGTATCGGTATTGGCATAATCCGGTGCTTTCCGTTTCTGCACATTCACAAGCACAACCGGCACATTCAGGTCACGGACTGCCGGGAGCATATTGTAGCTGGTCGCGTAGGTCAGAAGCTGTAAAATAACAAGATCTACATCCGCTGCACGGAACTTATCTCCTGCTTCCATGGATAATTCTTTCGTTGTAACGATTCCACCATCGATCATTTCAACGGTATCGGGAATCGTCTTTTTGAACGCATCATACTGTGCCTCAAATTCCGGAACCAGCGTCGGGAACTGCGGCAGATATGCACCCAGTGCGATTGCAAATACACCTACTTTTGCTTTTGTTTCAACTAACATGTTTTTCGCCCCTTTAACCTTTCATCTCATTTTTTATGGCTCATATTGTTTGATTTCGAAGGAATGGAAAATACAGTTTCTCGCATCCTTCAAATTGCTGCATTCCTTTCCGGTGATCATCTGCACCGCCAGATTGCCGATGGCAGTTGCCTCTGTCGGTCCCGCCAGTACGGTCCTTCCGGTCTTTTCTGCTGTCAGCCGGTTCAGATAATCGGCGTTGGCGCCGCCGCCTACGACATGAATCTTCCGGTACTGACAGCCCGTTTGTTCTTCCAGTTCTTTTAACGTCTTTGCATAGCATACTGCCAGGCTGTTATAGATCACTGCTGCAACCTCTGCAATTCCCTGCGGTATCTGCTGGCCACTTTCTTCACATGCCTTCTGTACCTCGGCTGTCATATGTTCCGGTGCAAGGAAACGATCGTCGTTTGCATCCACGATAGATGGGATGGTGCATTTCGATGCCATTTCGCAGATCGTTCCAAAGCTTAAATCTTCTGCGATTTCTTTTTTCACAGACTGGACCATCCACAGACCCATGATATTTTTCAGGAAACGGTATTTTCTGTTGTAGCCGCCCTCATTGGTAAAATTGTGCTGCATAGCTTCTGTTCCGCAATCGGCCTCTTTTAATTCTGTTCCCATCAGAGACCAGGTTCCGGAGCTGATATAGAGCACGTGCTCCTCATTGCTTGGCACAGCGACTACCGCAGAGCCAGTGTCGTGTGTTGCGGGAAGAACAATTTCACAGTCGAAGCCGACCTGCTCCTGGATTTCTTTTTTCAGATGGCCGATCACAGTCCCCGGCTCACGGATCGGCAGAAAGATTTTCTCCGGGTATCCCAGTTTTTGAATCATCTCCCTGTTCCAGTCCCCGGTTTCCGGATTGACAAGCTGGGTCGTTGTTGCATTTGTGTATTCCTGCGCTTTCACGCCGGAAAGCAGGAAATTCAGGTAATCCGGAATCATCAGAAGAGTCTCTGCTTTTTCCAGCTGTTCCGGCTTTTTCTTCTTCCACGCCATAAGCTGATAAATACTGTTAAAAATCTGTTTCTGAATGCCGGTCGATGCATAGAGTTCTTCCTCCGGCACCGTGCGATAAACCTCCTCGTCCATCCCTTTCGTGCGGTCATCGCGATAGGCAACGGCATTTCCGATCCGCTGATCATCTTTGTCCAAAAGGACAAAATCAACCGCCCATGTATCAATTCCGACACTCACCGGGATTTTTCCAAGTTCTCTGCATTTTTTCATTCCGGCCAGCACAGCTTCGAAGAGTGCCTCGATATCCCATACCTTCTCACCGTCCCGTTTCTGCATTCCATTCGGGAAACGGTAAATTTCCTCAAGAACCATTTTCCCATCTTCCATATGCCCGAGAATATGCCTTCCGCTGGATGCTCCTATATCAATTGCTAAATAATATCTTTTCATACCCTTCCTCCATTTTCTGTCTCTAATTATAGATAACTTTATGTGGTAAAAAAAGAACACGCTTTGTCTAAAAAAGTATCCTTATTTGCACTATAACGATGTCATTGATCGTATCCATCTGCATCCGTCCGCTCTTCTTCTCCTTCAGCCGCACCGGAGTTTTTGCTCCATGGGATAATTCAAGAAACGTTTTCACAGGAAATTACGGTAAAAAAATTCCGCAGCACTTCTGTGATTGAGGTGCTGCGGAACTTTTTTACATTTTAGGCTGATATCTCATGTTGGATACATTATAAACTGTGATAAACGCTTTCGGATCAAGTTTGTTGATAAAATTCATCAATTTCTGGTATTCTGTCTTGTCTACGATCGTGATGATTTCTTTGCGCTTCTGCATGTTATAGGCACCATAGGCTTCATAGATCGTAGCACCGCTGTGCAGCTCATGAAGAATAAATTCCCGAAGTTCTTCTTCCTTTGGAGTGATGATACATACCCGGCGTTTGATATTATGATCAAAAATAAAATGATCCAGAACAATTCCGTTAAAATACGTTCCAAGAATACTCAGGACTACCGTTTTTTTGTCGTAAACGAGTGCTGCAGACAGGGCAACGCACATACCGGACAGCGACATAGCTTTTCCAAGCTCCATATGAAGATATTTATTCATGATCTTTGCTACAATATCAAGTCCGCCGGAAGAAGCATTTCTGTTAAAAAGAATACTGAGTCCCACACTGACTACAAGTGTATAGCACAGAACATCCAGCTCCTGACTGTTTGTCATCGAACCAAAATCCGGGAAGATTTTTTCAAAAAGGCCAAGAAAAACAGGAAGCATGATACTGGTGTAGACGGTTTTTACACCAAATTCTCTTCCGCAGGTAAAAAAGCCGATGATCAGAAGTACTACGTTCAGAATCATGGTGATGGCGGAAAGGGGCAACGGTACAAAGTTGGAAAGTACGATACCAAGACCCGAAATACTGCTGACAGAAGTATGGCTTGGTACCAGAAAAAAATAGACTGCCGCTGCAATAATAGCAACAGCTGCTGTCAGGATCAGGATTTCCAACAGAATCTGAGTATCCTTCAGTTGTTTTTTCATGTTAATTCTCCGTATCTTATTTTTTATGGATGGGAAGATCCCTTCCTTATATTAATGGCATTTTGAAGATCTGTAAACCCTTTCCAGGAATCATTCCAACATATTTGTGTATCGTTGTTGCTTTTCCGTCAGCTTTCTGTAATACATATCCTTTTTATTGCTTTTTTTCGTTCTATGCTACAATAAACTTAACATTATCTTGCAACGTAATCAGGAGAACAACATGAGCGAAAAGGGATTGACCAACATTAGTCTCAAAAAAATAAATCAAAGGTTTACCAATATATTTACAGAAAGAAAAAGACCTCCAAGCAGCAGATCGTTCAGGAACTGCAGATGGGTTTATCCACAGTCAGCCAGAACCTCAACCTTCTGGAGCCGGAAGGTCTGATAGAAAAAAACGGCTTTTTTGCATCCACCGGCGGAAGAAAAGCAAACGCCATTCAGATTGTATCCGATTTTAAAATTTCTATTGGTATCGGTATTTTAATTTCCTCCCATCCTGGCTGTGTCCTGCTTCCATAAAATCAATCAGCAATTCTTCCAATGCCACGATATCAACTTTTTCTTCCATTTTTCAGTTCTTCCACAATCTCGTTATAACGTTTTTTATTTAACCGGTAGAAAAATAATACAACCGCAGTCACAATCCACAGTACACCTGGAATCGTCGTAAATGCATGTTTCATAATTGAAAGTACAATTGCATTTTGTGTCTGATTTGCAATATAACCATATTTTCCAAGTAATCCTGCTAAAAGTGCTGTTCCAACTGCCATTCCGATTTTATTTCCAAGTGAAATAAATGCATACTGAAAACCGTCATTTCTAAGTCCGGTTTTCCACTCCCCATATTCCACACAGTCTGGAATAATTGCATAGATTGCGGTATTAAATCCAGAGAAAAAAAACTGTGTGAGACCAGATAATGCATAAAAAATAGCTGATGATTCTTTGGCATTGAAGAAAAACATAGACAACATGGAAATTCCTGTAAACAAAGCAAAGAGAGATGCTGTTCTTCCTTTATTATTCAGCTTGCGGAATAATGGTTGAAAACAGGCTGCCCCGATGACAGAAGGAATAATGATGCACATCGAATAAGTTGTGTAGTAAGAGGCATTTCCTTCCACATATGTAAAATAATACAGAATATCTGCGTTTCTACCATACAATGTAAATCCAAATAATATCTGTCCTGCCAATGCAAGAAGATATGGTCTGTTCTGCATAACTGCTTTCAACTGTATCTTTACAGAAATTTTTTCTTTTTCCGGAGTAATCACTGCCTCTTTCGTCTTCGCAAAGCAGAAGAAATGACAGGCTGTAAAAATACATCCATATATGACCGCAACCGTCAGATATCCTGTCTTTGCACTGTGACTGCCGAATTTGCTGAGCAGCGGAACTGTGATAATATTTAACACACCAATTGCAATCATCGCTGCAACCGAACGGGATGTATTTATTTTTGCACGTTCATCAATATCCTGTGTCATAGCACCACACAAGGTTCCATATGGAATATTCACACAGGTATACCCCAAAACCAGCAGACAATATGTAATTACCATATAAATGATCTTTCCATTCTGCGGCCAGTCAGGTCTTGCCCAGAATGTCATGACAAGAAGAATTGCTGTAATTGGTGCCGCTACTAACAGCCATGGACGGTACCGTCCCCATCTCGATTTTGTTTTATCCGTAAGTCCCCCGACGATTGGATCATTGATTGCATCCCAGAATCTTGAAAAAAGCATCAGTGCTGACACAGCCGCCATACTGATTCCGAACACGTCTGTATAAAATATCATCAGAAAATTACTGACAAACATCCAGCTGAAATTACATCCAACATCACCAAACCCATATGCAATCTTACTGATCAGCGGTACTTTTCCATTTTTGCTTTCGCCTCCCATATGTCCCTCCTATTTTTATCAGATTTTCTGACAGAACTCTATTCTTTCCTCATTTGGTCCCTTAATCATAAAAAACTTCACACCATTTTCCCAAAATGGCAGTTCTTCGATTCCGTCTGTAATAACTGTGTATTTTTCATTGCAGATTTTCTGATACATACTTTCAATGTCTTCCACATCAAGTGCAACATGTTGGTATGCACCGTCTGACATTTCCGCCTTCCCATTTTCAAAAGCCTCTATGCAGTAATTTTTTATCTGTAAAAATGCCACTTTTTCCCCTGCTTTTTCATTATAAGACTGCATAATTACTTCAAATCCAAGACTCTTATAAAACTCAACTGTTTTCTGTAAATCGTTTGTCGGAAGCCCGACATGGGCAATTCCGACAATTCCATATTTATTTTCCATACGAACTCCTTACTTTTCACTGACGTTGATAATTACTTTCATCGTTGTCTCGCGGTTATCATCAATATACTGGTATGCCTTCAGATAATCTTTAAAAGCAAATGTCTTTGAGATGAGCGGTTTCAAATGAACTTTGCCCTCATTTACCAGTCTGATTCCATCTATGTAATCATCATGGCGGTACATCATCGTGCTCTTAATGTCAAGTTCGTGGTCATTTGCCACTGCAAGATCTACTTCTGCCATTCCTGCAAAAACAGCCACCAGTACGATCGTGCTTCCTTTTCTTGCATATTTAATTGCCTGTCCCATTGTGATATTGTTTCCGGCACAGTCGTAGATCACATCTGCCTTATCCGGTCCAAATGCTTCGATCATCGCCTCACCGAAGTCTTTATTTTTGGTATTCACACACACATCAATTCCACATTCTTTTGCCTTCGCCAATCTAAGATCACTGATATCTGTGATCATCACTTTCGCTGCTCCCATTCCTTTTGCTGTCTGTGCCACGAGATTTCCGATCGGTCCTGCTCCAAGGACTGCAATATTCATGCCAGCCACATCGCCCATCTGTTTTACACCATGAACTGCCACAGCAAGAGGTTCGATCATAGCTCCTTCTTCATAGGACATATCTTCCGGAATAGGTGTTACTTTAGATGCATCCACTGCAAAATACTCAGATGCTGTTCCTGTCGTCTGAAATCCCATTACTTTTAATTCCTCACAGAGATTATACTTTCCATGACGACATGGATAGCAATGTCCACAATATACCTGCGGCTCTATCGTCACCTTCTGTCCCACATGAAACTCGGTGATATTTTTTCCAAGTTCTGTAATCTCACCAGAAACCTCATGTCCCTGTGTTACCGGATATTTTGTAAACGGATGTTTTCCATGATAAACATGAATATCTGATCCACAAACACCAATATTCATAATCTTTACCAACACCTGATTTTCCTTTACCTCCGGAACCGGAATCTCTCTGAAAATAATTTCTCCTGGATTTGTCATTACCTGCTGTAACATAGTTGTTTCCTCCTTTTTTATATTGTTATGCGTTTTATAAAACATTTTATTAAAGTAATTATATTATTGTCCTATAAACACAATTTGTCAATATGTTTTTTCATATTTTTATATATTTCATAATTTTAAAATATATTTTTTGTATATTTTTCACAATTAATATGCAAAAAAACGGAAAGGAAACCGTAGTTACTGTTTTCTTTCCGTTTTTTTACTATAATATCTTTTTCTAATTTTACACAACTTCTCGTTTTTCACACATATAAATCGGACATCGCATTCGCTTTGCAACTTGTCAGTGGGAGTTTTTAACTCCAACAGACTAAACATCCCCTTACCCAACGCTTAATTCCCTACGCACCAGATGCGGTGGACTGCTTATCTGCATTCAAAAAAATTACAATTCTACCATATGTTTTGTAAAAAAGTATTTCGCGGCTCCAACAGCCGACGCTTCTTTCTTATACGAACAATTTTTCAAGTATGAAACATCATGCTCAAAGCCATTATATGCCATCACTTTTTCTCCCAGTGGTATCATATAATCTGACAATACGCCTCCCACATCACCTCCTAGTATGATGTCCATATCATATGCCATCCGCAGATTTGATATCAAAACAGCAAGATGATCCAAATACTCATTCCATGTCTGCAAATTTTTTTCATCACCACTTTCAATTTTTTCCATAAATGCATCCAGTGACTGCCTGTTATCTTGTGTCAGTACACTTGCTGCACAATATGCATCTGCACATCCTGATTTACCACAATAACACTTTCTTCCACCGGGAACGAGTATCATGTGACCAAACTCCCCTGCTTTCTGGTTCTGCCCTCGAAACAGCTTTCCATCTATGCAGAATGCACCTCCTAAGGTGTGGTTCAAAGACAGATATATCGCATTTGGATACTTTTGCTTTTTTTCTGCAAGCATTGCAGCATTAGCATCGTTTTCAAAATATACTGGAATTTCCAACGCCTGCTCTAAAAAGCGCAGACTATAATTCTCTATACCTAAAGCATGGGATTTTAAAACGATCCGTTCTTTCTGATCAATAATTCCTGGAATCGCCACTCCAATCCCAAGTAGCGTGTCCTTCGCTAATTCGCCTTCAAGAAAATTTTTGACCTTTTGTGCCACCTCTGTACAATAGAATAATTCTGCCGTAAATTTTAAACGGATGCGATCTTTTTTTATAATCTCATCTCCAAGATTTACTAATACCATTTCTATATGATTCGCTGTAATCAAAATTCCCATTGCATGACAGTATGACTTATTAATCCCTATACTTTTTGCCTTTCGTCCACCGGTCGAAGCATATTCCCCAGTTTCTTCCAACACCATTTTTTCTAATAAGTCATTCACATTTGCTAACACAGTCGGCATACTCAAGTTTAACTCTTTTGCGATTTCCGCCTTGGATGTAACATGCTTGTTTAGCACATAATTAATTATTTTTTTTCTTGTTGTATTTTTTTTATCTTTATTTTCCGTTTTCTTACCCTCTTTTATTAAATATATTATAAAAGAATTATATGCTTTTTTATTCTTCTTGTAAAGTAATGTTTTATAATAAATCTCCGACAGAATTTATCTTATAAACAGCCAAAAGCTCCCGAAGGAGTTTTCCACGCTTTAGATCTACACCAATTCTTTTAGCACAAGTTCTTCTGCCATATTACGAATACCATTTACCAATCTGACCCATTCCATCTAATCACGAGCTTTCAACTCAGCACTGATTGCATCCAACTTCTAAATCTAAGTCGATCTCTATCGTGTCATCTGGCTTTTGTTGGGACAAAAGAACTACCGTCTCACAGAACATATTTTATCGCAAGGCTTTTAAAAATGGAATAGATTTTACCAAACGACAGTTTTCAAAAAAACTTATAAGGGATTTTCCCCTTGAACCCATCATTTATGATATATGGTGGCGCTTTTCGCCCCCAAATAGTGAAAGTGGGGGCACTTTCTGCCCCCACTCAGGAAATGTTGCTAAAATACTGTTTAGATTTATCATACATACAAAATGGAAGTTATCTATTTCTCCTCTTCGTTAAGACCTAGTTCATTACATATTACTTGCTATCCCTGATACCTTATTCTTTCTACCAGCGTTTCCTTTTTCAGATTACTGCTTAAAACGCAGGAAAGTACAATCTGCAACAGACCGACCAAAAAAATCATAATAAAAATTGGTACGATTGGAACATGATAGATATTCATTCCAAATATTCCATTATGTTTTGCATAGAAAAAAAGTGCATAGCCGAGCGGCAGACCAATGATCAAAGCTACGCATATGGTCCCAACCGTAAAAATCAGTCCCTGTAACTGCAGGCATAAATTTAATTGTTTATTTGTCATACCCACAGCCTGTAATATACCATATTCCTGCTTTTTTGTCGTAATATTCATGATCATGGTATTCGCCATATTCATAAACCCGATGAGTCCTACAACCGCCATAAACAGATAACAGCCAAGCTTCATCATGCTGCTTGCAAATTCGGCAGATTGTAACTGCGCATGATAACTATCCATTTTTATATGCGAAGTATTAGAAATCAAAGTATTCAGACTTTGTTCTACAGATGCCACATCTTTTTTATCACAGTCCACCCACAGATAGCCATAGGCTGTTCCTCTCGGATTCATGGAACGATATACACCTTCCGGAATGACAAGATAAGTGTCCGCGCTTACAAAGGATCCTGCAATCTTTCCCTGATAGGTATAGGTTTCACTTCCATTCTCAAAGTCAAATGCAATGGATTCACCCGGAGCATATCCATCTTGTTCCATCCACGTTGACCAGCCAAAGAAAATTTCACCATTCTTTACCGCCTGATCATAGTCCATAGAGCCAATGTCCCCGTCTTGGCGTATAAAATCAAAATCATTTTTACTCACAATATCAGCCGGAAATCTTGTTCCGTTCAGATTTACAGAGACACACTCTCTCGTCATGACATCTGTTACTCCCGGAATGCTTTTGATTTCTTCAATCAGCGAATCATTCAATGGATCATCCGTCAGAATCGTATCCAGGTTATTCTCCGGATATCTTTCATCATACTCAGCAGAATAGTCAAGCTGCAGTTCAAATTGTCCATGATTAACGGAAAGACGTGCTTCATGCTCCGTGTCAATATTTCCCACATAATTAGAGATAATCACAAACAATACGCAAGAAAAACCCATTGTGAGGATAGTACCAATAGTTCTTTTGGGATTACCCGTTACATTTGCCATTGCCATAGAAAACACGGTGACATTTTTTCTGCCATTTCGTTTTCCTTTTTTGTGTGTTTCTGCATTTTCTAAATACCGTGTTGCTTCGATAGGTGAAATCCGTGAAACAATTTTCATTGGTTTACGCAGTGCCAAAGCAACGGTAAGAAATGATACGAAAATACAGAGAAGCATAACAGGCAGGGAAAACAGAGGCACCTGCTGATTTTGAACTCCCATAGAGCCAGTTCCGGTTGATACAAGGTTTCCCTGTTCTACCAGCCAGTTAAAACCGCATTTTGCAATCAGAAAACCAAGAAGCAATCCAACTGGTATGGAAAAAATGGTCAAAAAAATGCCCTCTCTGAAGATCAGTTGTTTCATCTGCTTTTTTGTCGCTCCCAGAGCCTTGATTTTTCCATACTCCTGTATCTTGTTGACAATACCGACCTGAAAAATATTATAAATGACCACAACAGAGAAAAGTACAATTGCAAGAATCAGAATTCCACATACCGCAATCGTTTCATAACTCGGCTGCAAGACCCATTGCAAATAGAGATCATTGACTATAACGTTTTTTTCTTCGATTCCACAAGATGCTGCAATCTGCTTTATAACCGGTTCAATATTATTCATAGATACATTTGCAGAATCGTTTAACGTAAAATAGATATTATACTGTCTGTCATTCTCTGCGACGTGCTCATCATAAAACTCCTGTGACCCGAAAGCAACATAAGATGCCTCGATGGTATACTCATCCCGATCATATAGGATTCCGCTGACAACAAACTCTTCCGGCTTATATTCTGACCGCATCCCTACACGGTAATCCAGTGTAACCGTATCTCCGACCTTTACATCATCATATCCCATTGCACGAAAAAAAGCTCTTCCGGCGGCAATTTCCTGCATTTTTTCCGGATACTTTCCTTCCTTTAACTCATATTCCTTATTATAGGGAAGCATTTTTCTTGCAGTCTCATCCATGCAGACAAACCCGCCATTTTCATTTCCTTTCAGGATGCCCTCCGTACACATGATGCCGATATCAGATATCTCAGCTCTGCGTTCCACTTCTTTTAATTGCGTACCATCTGCTGCGACAAACAGACCATAATTGCTTCCATATGAGCCTGCCGCCTGACTTTTCTGCAAACGTATCATTCCATTTCCCACAGTACTGATAATCACAAGCAGCATCGTAGTCAGACATATGGACATCATAATCAGTATACTTCTTGTCTTGTTCTTTTTGTCATTGCTATATGCAATCCTGCTTATTGTCTTCATCTGAAATCCACCACCTGTCCGTCCTCAATCACCAGAATACGGTCAGCGACCTGTGCAATTTCGTCATCATGGGTAATCATTACAATTGTCTGCCCATATTTTTTTGCTGTCATCTTAAGCAGGGCGATCACCTCATCACTGGTCTTGGAATCAAGATTTCCTGTCGGCTCATCTGCAAATATAATTTCCGGACGATTCACCAGTGCTCTTGCAATTGCTACTCTCTGCTGCTGTCCTCCGGATAACTGATTTGGCAGATTATAAATCCGGTTTTCAATCCCCAGAGTTGCAATAATATCATTTACATACGTTTCATCCACTTTTCTTCCATCCAGCCCCAGTGGCAGTACAATATTTTCCCAGACATTAACAGATGAAACCAGATTAAATGCCTGAAAAACAAATCCGATTTTTCTTCTGCGGAAAACAGCAAGGGCATCTTCCTTCATCCTGTATAAATCTTTCCCTGCTAAAGTAACACTGCCTTTTGTCGGGGTGTCTAGCCCTCCAAGCATATGAAGTAATGTACTTTTACCGGAACCTGACTTTCCAACAATTGCGACAAATTCTCCCTGCTCAATCTGAATGTCCACCTGATTGACCGCTTTGACCTGATTCTCACCTGCGCCATAAAACTTACAAAGCTGCTTGGTTTCTAATATCACACTCAATGTGCTACCTCCTTTTCAATTCTGTAAAACGTACCTTTTCAACACGCTTTCTTTGCCTGTTTATGTATTTGGTCATTTTTCAACCTACATCCAAATTGTATCAGGATAATCTTTCATTTCACTTTCAAAAACGAGCAGAAGTCTTACAGAATTGTAAGATTTCTGCTCATTTAAAATTTAACTAACATATGGTAATTGAATCACAAACGTGCTTCCTTTTTTCTTTTTACCGGAGGTTACCGTAATCATACCTGCGTGCTTTTCGATAATTTCTCTCGATAGAAAAAGTCCGATTCCTGTACCACTCTTTTCCATGACCTCCCTGGAACTTCCTCTGTAAAATCGTTGAAAAATTTTGTGATACTCATTCTGCGGAATACCAATTCCCTGATCCTCAATTTCCATTCTTACAAGATCGTTTCTTTTTTGTAACCGGATAAATATTTTTGAACCACCCGGACTGTACTTGACCGCATTATCCAGAACGTTGATCACAGCTTCGCCAAGCCACCTTTTATCCTGCATAATCGTGCATGTTTCCAGCTCTTTTTCATAGTCAAAAACGAATTCAATTTCTTTCTCATCCGCTTTTGGATATGTACGATTCACAGCAGATATGACAGTATCTATAAGTGGAAGTTTTTTCTTATTCATCTGAATCAGTCCAGTTTCCATCTTGGATATTTCAAGAAGCGACTGCAATAATGTCTCCAGTCCATCCAGAGCACTCCGACAACGGATACGAAACTCCTCCTGTTCTGTGGCACTTAAGTCATTCTGCATCAGCACACTAAAACATATATCCAAAGCTGCAACCGGTGTCTTTAACTGGTGTGAGATGTCAGAAACCATTTCTTTCGTGCTCTCTTTTTCTGTCCGTGCTTCTTCCTTTAGCAACTGAATATGATGTCCGATTGCTTCAAGCTGGTCATTCAATTTTTCCAGTTCTGCGTAATTTTCCGTTTTCAGTAAATCATCAAATTTATTTTCACGGAATCTGATCAGAATTTCTTCCAACTGGTCTAATATTTTCTGATGACACGCATCTTCTTTTTTCTTCCAATAAAGTAAAAAAGTCAAAAAAAACACGCATATCACAGTGCTTACAGCACCGATCACCATAACCTGATGCTGGAATTGCGAATAAAATGCATTCCCTTTATTTCCCCAGTATCCATATTGCTCCAATAATCGCCTTCCCTGTTCGTTAGTTTCAATATCCTTATCCTTAAGCAATTCCGAAACAGCATCCAGCCCGGAAAATTCTTCCTTTGCAGCAATCTCTGTCATAAGATTCATTTTATATTTATAATCTTCATAAAACACATACGTGGTAAAGCAATTTAATATTGCAAACAATACTATGACAGGCAAAACCAAGGAGAGCGCTACTGTGATCTTCTTGCGATATCTCTTTGTCACTGCCTTACCTCCTGATTCCATATATACCCAAGACCTCTGATATTCTTGATATAGACCGGTGCAGCCGGATTGTCTTCGATTTTCTCACGGAGTCTTCTGATATTGACAGCGATTGTATTTTCATCCACAAAATCCCCTTCCAGATCAAACACATTTTCCAATATTTGTGTTTTTGAAAGAATCTGTTTCGGATTCTGAAGAAAAAAAGTCAGCATTTTCAACTCCGTTTTTGTCAGACTGATTTCACGACTCTTTATCAGGACTTTCATTTCTCCTGCGATAAATACGATATCTCCCGAAATCATCTTTCCGGCTTCCGTTTTCTCCTGTCTGCGGCGGAAATGTGCTTCTATTTTCAAAAGAAGTACCGAAAGACTAAACGGCTTTGTAATATAATCATCTGCCCCTGCTTCATATCCCATGACCTGATCCATCTCCTGATCTAGTGCTGTAAGGCAGATAATGTATGTATTATAATTGCATCTCATCCACCTTACAAATTCCAGTCCATTCCCATCCGGAAGATTCACATCACAAATGGTAACATCCACATTATGATCACTTGCAATTCTTTTCGCTTTTTTCACTGATTCTGCTGAAAAAACCTCATATCCGGATTTTTTCAGTGAAAATGTAATTCCACGATTTAAATTTTCATCATCTTCAACCACGAGTATACCTAGCATAGCATCTGCACCTCTCTTTATTAACTATTCATCTTAAAATGCTTCAATGCCTCCACAATTGCACTCTCTTTATCTTCTGGACACTGCGGTTGCCTGCTATCTTCATTTTTAGGTAAATTAGGACTTGGAACAAGTTCCAAGTCTGTCGCGGCAGTCGTCGAATTGCCCTGCAAGCAGTCCATTCTCCTCGTTGCAACGCGCAAATTCTTTCCAACCTCAATTCCGCATTTTCTCTTTACCTGTGAGATATACAGATTGGAAACCTTCATGCCGGCATTATGTTCAGCCACATACTTCTTTGTTTCATCATATGTAGCCTTAGTCTCTGCAGATGTTATATCCATATCATCAAGTTCAATCGTGACATTAATGTAATCATCCGGCTTTTGTTTCAGTTGGGACAAAAGAACAACCGTCTCCACATGGCTCGTTGGTAAAGCCACGGGGTTATTGAGATTTGCAACAACGGGTAACTGTGTCTGACTACCTCTCAACCTAAACTATAACGGATATATCAATACCGCCAACCGGTGTTGCCATATTCTTATCAAACAATACAAGATTCTTTCCTTGCGGATACACCGTACTTCCATACATTATTCCAGCATATCCTAGTGAAATAAAGTATTGCGCCAATGACTGAAAAGGAGCATATTCTATTGATTTATCTACTCCATCTCCCAAAGGAATAAATATTTGTTGCGACAACAATTTAGAATAAGTAAACACACCCCATTTAGTCATTGCTTCATTAAATGCACTTTTATCAATTGGAACATTCAACCCCGTTGCTTTAGCTATTTTTAAACTTCGTTTATATTGTTTCTGTCCATGTTTTTCAAGTTCATTATTGATATCAGCATATGACAATGCATCAGCTATTGTTAAATCAACTATCTTCTGGCCAAGAACATTGTCTAATAATTGAAAATCACAAAAGCCAAACCGCTCTCCAGCTTTCATTCTACATTCTTTTTTAGCACATTCACTTCTAGTATTTCCATCACCAACAGCCAAATATAACCATTCTACTCCTGCTGGACTAAATCGATTATCCTCATTGATAAACTCTTTTTTAGGTAAAAATCTTTCATAGTCTGGTATTTCTGTTTCCTTTAATCTTGCGCCTCTTCCTAGAGGGATACCGACAATGCTCCCCAAAGTTTTTGTTTGCAATTTAATACCATTATGGTCATGAAACAAATCATTATATGTCTTTAAGAATAGTTCCTCTTTTGCTGCTTCAACATCATTAAAGGAAATTTTCTTTGTAGCTAATGCCTCTCTGTACTCTCCCCAAGTCCGTTTAATTGAGGATTCGCTTTTTTTAATTTCACTAAAATCAAAAAAATGCAATTCTTTTCATCTCCTTAGATTCTCATCTATTTTAAAACAAAGCTTTCTTTTGATCTCATCGCATTACTAAATTCGTCAAACACAACATGCTGTAAAGCAATACCAGCCTCGTCCGCAAACTGACAAATCGCATATAAAGCTTGATCATAATTTTCTCCAGTTTCTAGATTATACTCAAACGTATCTATGAAACGATCAAACATCCGTCTTTGACGCTCTTCACATTTAGCAACATGCTGTTTGAATTCTTCATGATATTCATTCATTTCACGAATAGATTCCTGAAGTATTGCTGTCATCCTATCATTTTCTTCCGCATTAAGCTTTGCGTTCTTGATGATTTCACGTGTACACGTAACTACATAACTTGCTGTAGTATATACAACCATTGGAAGAATCGGATTTACAGCAGAACCCATAATAGCTCCGACTGCCTTGGTAAAATATATGGTGGTCGCAGCTTTAGCCGTTGTATCCACTAACTGCTCTTTAAGTTGCTGCTCGTCAATTTCTCCACGTGCATATGAATAAAGTGCCACTCCTCCATCAATAATTCCACCTGCCATAACTGTTGCAGCAACTGAATCACTAAGTAAAACACTTCCAGCTTTTATTCCTTTATATCGAATTGCCGTACTTACAACACCTGTTGCTCCACCCCTTGCTGCTCCTTTTATTGCATCGGCTCCAACATCATGTAATGCCTCTGCCAGTTCTTTTTTATCCTGAAATACTTCAAACATATTTGTAACCCCGGATAATATTCCTGTTGTTACAAAACTAGCCTTGGCCATATTGGCCGCTGTACACTTCATTTCAGCTTTGACTGCTTTTCTTTCAAATGCTTTTGCATACTTTTCAGGCGATTCATATGCCATTTGAACTTCTTCAAAAGTAGTTCCTCCCGAAGAAGCATCACCATAATGCAATTCATCTGTTAAATGTTCGTGAACATCCTTAAAGTCTTCTGCATGTATACTTCCTGATTCAGCTCTACTTTTGGCCAGTTTTTTTGCCTCATCTAACATAGAGCCCTCAGCATTATAATGTTCGTCTTTACGGATAAGTCTGTCCATGCCTTTATATTTGCCCCAGTGTCCCTTCTGTCCACCAGCCTGATCAAATACACTTCTTGCAGCACTATTCTCTACATCTTTATTTGAAGACTTTACAAATTTAGCCTGAACCTCTTTCTGTACCTTGCCGCCTTCTTTGATTAATATATCTGCCGCTGCTCCTTGGTCATAAACATCTGTGACAACTGCACGAGCCGACATCCCCTTCCCTGCTGCATCAGCATTGAATTTTGCGGCCTCAATATACTCAAACAGATTACCTTTCTGCTGATCAAAATGACCGTTTTGAATAATAGGAGTACCCATTTTCCATCTAAATAAATCCATTCCATCAACAGCTGCATTGGTACTATTTTGAGCGTTCACGGATGCCATATTACCAACTAAGTTACCTGTTGTTTTAGATGCGTCTTTCGCCGCTTTCTTAAAAATCGACATATGCACCTCCTACAGTAATGCTGCAATTGCAATTGCTATAACTATCGCTCCAATAAGTCTTACAAGGCGCCATGTATAGAGCCTACTAGCAGGAAGACTTCTGAACTTAAAAAATATAGGAAAAGCCACAGCCCCACATAGTATGAATAAGATACCCTTAAGGACACTCGTACTCATTGATAAACATCCCAAAGCTATCAGTATGCCTACCGCAAAGAAATTAACTACAAGTATTTTATTTGCTTCTGGTTTCCATATAATGTCACCAACCTGTGCCTCTTCAGCAACCATCGTATATGTATCTTTTTTTATCTGCTTAAGGCTCTTTGTAGATGCACTCAATGCCTCATTAGCCTCTTTTGACACCTCACCCTTTGAATTAAGAATAGGTGTAGACAATACATGATAATATACCTGTGCCATTAGCCATGAAACATGCAACGTTTTCTGTTCAACAACAGATAAACTGTCAAAATCTATCATTCCATCCACATCTACTGGATGAGCATTTTTTATTCGCTCAAGTTCCTGCAAGAATGGAGCAAACATTCTATTTAACTTCTTAATAAAACTCGAATAGTTATCGGACATTTTTGCAATGCCTTCCATTCCAGTTATCATTATATTCATCTGTGATACAGCTTCTTCTGCTTCTGCATGTATCTTCTTAGCCTCTGCTAGTTTTTCCTTTCCTTTAGCCCCTGCAATAACTGCTGCCACAGCTACAATAGGAGCCACAACTACTCCGGCAAGAATCAGCTTCCCGCCTGCCATTCCTAATCCACCTGCTGCCTTGGCACCTCCACCAAACCAAGCTAATGTAGCATTAGTTTTTGCTGCACCAGAAAGGGCTGCAATAGCTGTTCCTGTTGATGCTGTTCCAAACATCATTGCTCCGCCGTAAGAAGCGATACCAACCAATGCACCTGTTCCTAAAGCAGCAAAACCAGCTTTAGCAACTTCGTTAGCCGTCATAGATGCATTCTGAATATTCATAAGCATCTGCTTGGGTTCTTCATCAGAACCTATGAATTCCATGTTAGTATCGATTCTTCTATCCATCTCGACATTTTTAAATGTACCAAACGCAGTCACAAAAGTATCCATCCCCTCTGCCCAAGCGTTCACTTTAACTTTTCCTAGATTCTCCAAACGTTTAGTTGTCTGTTTCTTCTGTGACTCAAACTTATTTTTTGCGTTATCATACATTGATTGAGCCTCATTCAATAGGCTCTCTATTTCTTCTTTATGGGTAATCGGTTCTAATAGTCCCACAGCTGCCACCGCCCTCTCATTTGGTGTAATCATTAATCCAAATACCAGTCTGATAGCTTCCACTAATAAATTCCATTGGAATTTCTGAAATCATGCCTTTCAAAGTAATATGACATCTTCTGAAGTTTGTTAAATTGTTCTTATACTCATTAAGAACATAAAAAGCTTTCTCTTTGACATCTCTATTTGATCTAATGTACGCAATCAAATTATTCTGATATCTTGCTTCATAAACTTCTTGTGAAAGTTCGTTAATTCTATCATTAGGACCAATTATTGCCTGCGCACTCTCATATTTCAGAATCTTTGTTTCTAGAATTTTGAAATCGTTATCCGAAACTTTATTATCGTGGGTATAAATGTCCTTGCTATATGGTACATACTCAACGCCACTTCTGGTCCTGATAGGGAATATTGGCAATCGCTTTACTTTCTCATAGAGTCTTTGTGTCTGAAGTTTCTGCTGCGTTGCAGGAAGAAGTAGGTATGCATACAATACCTCTCTAAACTTTTCATCTTTAATCATTTCATCAGCTGCTTCCATAATACAGTCCAAACCTTCTCTTGTACCACTTCTATGGCAACCAATAATTTCAAGTAACGGAACATACTGTGTCTTTTTGTATGTATCAACGATTACACCATTAAAATCATTCGCTATATCCATCTTCTTGGAGATATATGCGATAACCTCCGGTACAATCAAACAGTACCCATCATTCGATGCAACAAATTCATTAACATTAAAGCATTCTCCATCCATAAACATACCGCAGACATATATTCGCTTGAAACAAATATTATCTTTATTGATTTTCTCAACCTGTCCAGCAAATTCTAAAGCTGTTTCAAAATAGCACATTTCAAACCAACCTCGCACATTTTTACCAGACCTCATAAGAATATCGAGATACTCATCATAGGTTAGTTTGTCTCCACCTACTACATCCCCCATAGAATCGGGATCAAAATCAATAGTCCCATACTCTGATTGCACACAGGTTTTTGTGCCATAAAACTCTTTCTTAAGTTTCTGTCACTTTGAATCTTTTTGTTTGTTACTCATTCTTCTACCTCCAAAAATTAGTAAGTGCTACCACTTGGCAGCCTAACATGCTAATCATGGTAGATATAAAATGTTAACATTCTTATCTACTCAACCCACTAATAACACTCTTGTCTACACAACCTATTCCAAGCAATCTCATCAGTAGGCGTTTTACTATTTTTCTACGCTCATCTAAGCCATCACTCTCAGCAAGTCAAAATCTTCCGAAACCCTTTATTTCAAGCCTTTTCGAGCATATCTACAATTTCTATTTCTGTACTTTACTTAACAAACAGACACTCTCGCAGTGCACCGTTCCCGGAAACATATCAACACAGCAGACCTTTTCTACACGGTATCCATATTTTGCAAACTCTACCAGATCCCGCGCAAGAGAAGTCGGCTTGCAGGAGATGTAAAGCATTTTTTCACACCTATATAAATCAACTATCTTCGGCAAAGCCTTCGGATGGATTCCTTCGCGCGGTGGATCAAGAACGATGAAGTCCGGTTTTTCTTCGATTTCATCGATCACCTTCAGCACGTCTCCGGCGAGGAAACTGCAGTTGGTAAGGCCGTTTGCCTCTGCGTTCTCTTTTGCAGCTGTAACAGCTTCTTCCACGATTTCCACGCCGATCACTTCTTTTGCGACCGGTGCAAGGATCTGGGCGATGGTTCCGGTTCCGCTGTAGAGGTCGAAGATCGTGCGGTCTTTCGTCTCGCCGACGAACTCGCGGGCGGTGCTGTAGAGAACTTCCGCGCCACGGGAATTGGTCTGGAAGAAGGAGAACGGGGTGATCTTGAATTTCAGTCCGAGGAGTTCTTCATAGAAGTAGTCCTGTCCGTAGAGCACTTTTGTCTCATCGCTCTTTACAACATCTGCCAGGGAATCATTTATGATATGGAGGAATCCGACAACCTTTCCTTCCAGCGGCAGACCAAGCACTTCCTGCACGAGCGGCATCAGATCCCACTCTTCCTGGCTTGTGGTGACGAGATTTACCAGGATTTCTCCGGTATTCTCGGCTCTTCGCACCAGCAGGTGGCGCAGGTAACCCTCGTGGCTTATCTTGTGGTAGTAACTTGCGTTCCGCTCTTTAAAGTACGCCAGCACACAGGTCAGAATCTTTGTGAAATCCTCATGCACGATTTTGCAGTCGCACGCGGTCAGGACATCGTAGGTGCTTCCCTTTTTATGAAGTCCGAGAGACAACGGGCCGTCCTTGTATTCATCGCCGAAGGAAAACTCCATTTTATTCCGGTATGCAAACTCCTTCGGACTTCCCTTGATTCCAAGGAACGGATAATCGGCCTCCCCCGCCTCATTGACCTGGCCGGCCTCCACGAGGGCATCGTCGAGCAGTTTTTTCACCTGACCGGCCTTCATTGCAAGCTGATCCTCATAACTCATCGTCTGGTACATGCATCCGCCGCAGGACGGGAAAATACTGCAGACCGGATCGCGCTTTTCCATCGGGGATTTTTCTGTTACTTCGAGCAGGCGGCCCTCCATGCGGTTCTTTCTTTTTTTGTTGATCTGAAAGCGGATCTTCTGTCCCGGAATTGCATTTTTCACGGTAACCGTCTCGCCCTCCACATGTACACGTCCTTTATTCGGGAAATCGATTCTTTCCACGACTCCCTCGTAAATTTCTCCTTTTTTCATTCTCTTCTCCTTCTATGTCAAACTGATTTCCGGACAGAAAAACTCCGGTACCACGTTCCGGCACCGGAGTTTCTTTTTTCCATCCTACTTATCTTCGTCTTCATCCTCGAAGTAATCGTCGAAATCGTCATCGAAATCATCTTCGAAGTCTTCCAGATAATCCGGAGTTACAAACCGGTATACTGCGTATGCGATTCCTGCAACTGCCGCTACCGCTCCGACAATGGCAAGGACCCATAAAATCACGTTTTTCGGTTTTTCGCTCTCACGTTCTCTCTGTTTTAAAAGCTCTAATACTTCATCAATCTTATTCATACTGTCCACCAACCTTTGCTTTAGATTAGAAACTTAACTTAACGATAGTATACCATACGAGCCGCAATTTTACCACAATTTCCGCTCTTTTTTATAAATCTTTTCGTTTCAACTTACAGTCGGTATTTTCACGGAGTCTGACATGTCGAGAATAGTTCGACTGTGACTTTCCTCATGTCAGTGGAGGATACCGATTTCTCTCCGCCTACCACTGCCGTTATGTTTCTTTTAACAATTCATCCCACCGCTTTAGAAGCGGGGGACTTCTTGTCTACTGGTGTTAAAATTCAGAATCCGCCGGCAGTTCCCGCAGAATCTTGTGGAACTGACCGCCGCAGCGCTCCATTTCTCCTAACACCTGGTCGATCCATTCACCCTTTGTATGCCAGTTTTCTCTGGTGAACTCAATATCCGAAGGACAGACAAAAAACTCTGTCTCCGGGTAGACAAGCTGGTAATACAGAATACACCGTCTCGCATGGAGATTCCGGCAGCAGAGGATCGCTTTTTTTACCTCGATGCCCGCCGCATCTGTCACTTCCCGTGACCGCAGTGCATTTTCATACGTATACGTCGCCTGGTCTTCGCGCAGAATCGCTTTCTCCGGCACGCCGTTTTTCTGCAGTACCGTCCGCAGAAACTCCCACTCGGTTTCATAGTTCCCGCCGTACTGCTCCGCAAGATCCTGTACACCGGCGAAATGCCCGAGCACAGTACTGTATCTTCCCGACGGAAGCACATACGGCGCAAATCCTTCTTTCCAGAGTTCTGCCGCGTGCACCGCCATCTGCGGATATCCGTTTCCCGGCACAAAAATCACATCGGCTTTCTGCGGCTCATCCTTCACGAAAATATAGTCCGTAAAGTAGTTTAAAAACTTCTCATACATGAAATGTTACCACTCTTTAAAGTCCATGAGGCACTCTACGACATATGCCATATCCTGTTCAGACAGGCTGTAGAACATCGGCAGACGCATCAGGCGCTCGCTCTCTTTTGTTGTGTATTTGTCCTCTCCGTGGAAAACACCGAACTTCTGTCCGGCCGGGGAGGTATGGAGCGGAACGTAATGGAAGACACACATCACACCGCGCTCTTTCATATACTTGATCAGTTTTGTACGCACTTCCAGATTTCTTGCCTTGATGAAGTACATATGTGCATTATGTACACAGCCTTCCGGCACAACCGGCTGCTCGATCTTTCCGGCCTCAGCCAGCGGACGGAGCTGCTCATGGTAATAGTTGTAGATGGCCATCCGCTTTCTGTCGATTTTCTCATGTTCCTCGAGTTCTGCAAGCAGGTAAGCCGCATTCATATCACTCGGCAGATAGGAGGAGCCGTAGTCGATCCAGGTATATTTGTCGATCTGTCCGCGGAAAAACTTGCTGCGGTTCGTTCCCTTTTCACGAAGGATCTCTGCTTTTTCCAGATAATTCTCATCCTGGAACAGCAGCGCGCCGCCCTCTCCCATCGTATAGTTTTTCGTCTCATGGAAGCTGTAGCAGCCAAAATCGCCGATCGTTCCAAGGGCTTTTCCCTTGTAGTACGCGCTCACACCCTGTGCCGCATCCTCTACAACCTTCAGGTTATGGCGTTTTGCAATATCCATGATGGTATCCATTTCACAGGCAACGCCCGCATAGTGAACCGGAACAATCGCTTTTGTTTTTTCGGTGATGGCATCCTCAATCTTGGTCTCGTCGATGTTCATCGTATCCGGACGGATATCCACGTAGACGATTTTTGCTCCGCGCAGAACAAAGGCATCTGCAGTGGAAACAAACGTGTAGGACGGCATGATCACTTCGTCGCCCGGCCGAATCTCAGACAGGTAAGCTGCCATTTCCAGTGCATGGGTGCAGGATGTCGTAAGCATCGCATGTTTTACGTTGAAATTGTCCTGCATCCAGGCAGAACATTTCTTCGTAAAAGGACCGTCGCCGCACAGCTTGTTGTTTTCCTCTGCCGCCTGGCGGATGTATTCCAGTTCTGTTCCAATAAAAGGTGGTTTATTAAACTCTATCATTGTTTTTTCCTTATCTTTCTTCTATCCATTACTGTTTTATTTACTTTCAGAGCCCAAAACAAGCTCTTAGGTAGTCTTATTTTCTCACAAATCCCTGTGGATTTCAAGACACGATTTTGACATGACAGCCATATCATCATACTGTCCATAAAGCCAAAAGAACCCTTGATTTCTCAAGGGTTCCATAAGTAGCGAGAGGGGGATTTGAACCCTCGACACCGCGGGTATGAACCGCGTGCTCTAGCCAACTGAGCTATCTCGCCATATTCATTTTCAACACCGTTTTTCATAAAATATGGGGCCTATAGGGCTCGAACCTATGACCCTCTGCTTGTAAGGCAGATGCTCTCCCAGCTGAGCTAAGACCCCACATCAGTGTTTTGTCTGTCGGCTTTTTATCTGTATCACCAACCGACTTCGTTAGTATAGCATTCCACCCGCCAAATGTCAACACTAATTTTCAAATTTTTTCGATTTTTTCAACTTTTTCTCCCGCCACTCTTTCAGGTACTGCTCCTGTTCCAGATCTTCCCGTTCTTTCTCCCATCCTGCCGCCCGGCAGAGCGTCCATGCAAGCAGAAGAAATACGGCAAAAATCCCCGCCAGACAAACGATTCCCATCTTTTCCGACCGCCTTTCCTGTTCTGATTCTGCTAAAAAGCAAAGGATCTCCTTACTATTGTATCCGGAACGGCGGCGCTTTATTCCCTTTTCTGAATAAAAAGACAAAGCCGCCAGATTTCCCTTTCACCGGGATTCTGGCGGCTCCATTTTACTCAAAATTAAAATTCACATTCACGTTACGCTTCGTCAATCGCTTTTCCAATATCATGGCGGTAATATTTATTGTCAAAGTCAACCCATTCAACAGCCTTATATGCATTCGCACGTGCCTCTTTCAGGGTATCGCCAAGTGCTGTCACGCCGAGTACACGGCCTCCGTTCGTCACGATCTCGCCGTCCTTGAACTTCGTTCCGGCGTGGAAGCAGTAGTAGCCCTCATGCTCTTTGAACGTCTCGAGTCCGCGGATCGGGAATCCTTTTTCGTAGGAAACCGGATAACCGTTCGAAGCCAGTACGATGCAGACACACGCATTATCTGCAAACTGCAGGTCGATCTGGTCGAGAGTTCCGTCGATGCAGGCTTCAAATACATCAATGATGTCTGTCTTCATACGAGGAAGCACAACCTGTGCCTCCGGATCGCCGAAGCGGGCATTGTACTCGAGCACCTTCGGTCCGTCCGGTGTCAGCATCAGTCCGAAGAAGATAACTCCCTTAAACGGTCTTCCCTCGGCTGCCATCGCATCTACGGTCGGCTGATAGATATATTTCTTACAGAACTTATCCACTTCTTCGGTATAAAACGGACTCGGGGAGAAGTTGCCCATACCGCCGGTGTTCAGGCCGGTGTCGCCGTCTCCTGCTCTCTTGTGATCCTGTGCGGAACTCATCGTCTTGATCGTCTTTCCATCCACAAAGGAGAGAACGGAAACCTCACGCCCCGTCATAAACTCCTCGATGACCATCTCGTTTCCGGCACTGCCGAATTTCTTGTCGAGCATGATCGTCTTGACGCCCTCTTTTGCTTCCTCTAAGGTATTGCAGATCAGAACGCCTTTTCCAAGAGCCAGACCGTCGGCTTTCAGCACGATCGGGAATTTTGCAGTCTCGAGATATTTCTCTGCCGCTTCTGGATCGGAGAATGTCTCGTATGCCGCCGTCGGGATATGGTATTTTTTCATCAGGTCTTTGGAGAACGCTTTCGATCCTTCCAGTATTGCCGCATTCTTTCTTGGTCCGAATACGCGCAGTCCCTCTGCCTCAAACGCATCGACAACACCGCCGACCAGCGGATCATCCATGCCGATGACGGTCAGGTCAATCTCTTTTTCTTTCGCAAAAGCAACAAGCTTGTCAAACTCCATCGCTGCAATATCGACACACTCTGCGTACTCCGCAATTCCTGCGTTTCCAGGAGCGCAGTAAATCTTGTCTACCTTCGGGCTCTGCGCCACCTTCCAGGCAATCGCATGCTCTCTTCCGCCGCTTCCTACAATCAGTACTTTCATCGCTCTTACTCCTTTATCTTTACGTGTCCGTCTTCTACCGTTACTTTTCCGTTTGCAATCAGATCAATCGCACGCGGCATGATGACCCACTCGGCCTCTTCCATGACGCGCTGCTGCAGTGCCTTCGGTGTATCGCCCTCGTGCACTTCGACTGCCTTCTGCAGAATAATCGGGCCGGTGTCTGTTCCGCCGTCCACAAAATGAACCGTCGCTCCCGTCACTTTGACTCCGCGGGATAATACGCCCTCGTGCACTTTCAGTCCGTAATAGCCCGTTCCGCAGAACGACGGAATGAGGGACGGATGAATGTTGATGATCTTATTCGGATAAGCATCCACAATGCTCTGCGGGATCACAACCAGGCATCCTGCGAGCACAACGAGATCGACGTTGTACGACTGCAGTTTCGCCAGCAGTGCCTCGTTGAATGCTTCTCTCGATGCAAAGGTCTTCGGGGAAAGGCATACCGCATCAATCTCCTTCTTTTTCGCACGCTCCAGCGCATACGCTCCTGCATTGTTGCTGATGACAACAGAAACCTCCGCGTTTGTGATGATTCCCTCGTCAATCGCATCCAGAATCGCCTGCAGGTTCGTGCCGCCGCCGGAGACGAGAACTGCTAATCTTAGCATAACTGTACTCCTTTTTCTCCGTTTTCAATGTGGCCGATCACATATGGCGTATCTCCTGTGGAACGGATGGCTTTCATCGCTGCGTCTACATCTTCCGGATCAACAGCCAGTACCATACCGATACCCATGTTGAAGGTGTTGTACATCATCTGCTCGTCGATATTGCCTTTCTTTGCCATCAGATCAAAGATCGGCGGTACGGTGTAGCTGTCTTTCTGTACAACGGCTACGGTGTTGTCTTTGAGCATACGCGGAATGTTCTCGTAGAAGCCGCCTCCGGTGATGTGGCTGCATGCTTTTACGGTTACACCGGCATCTTTGATGGCACGGAGTGCTTTTACGTAGATACGGGTCGGTGCAAGCAGGGTCTCGCCGAGGGTTGCGCCGAGCTCATCATAGTATGTATTTAAAGAATCTTTTGTCATATCGAAAACTTTGCGGACAAGAGAAAATCCGTTGCTGTGAACGCCGGTGGAAGCCATGCCGATCAGTACGTCTCCGGATGCCAGATTTTCACCGGTAATCATGTCTTTCTTGTCACATACGCCGACAGCAAAACCTGCCAGATCGTACTCATCCTCCGGCATCAGGCCCGGATGCTCTGCGGTCTCACCGCCGATCAGTGCCGCATCGGACTGCAGACAGCCTTCTGCAACGCCTTTTACGATCGAAGCGATCTTCTCCGGATAGTTCTTTCCGCATGCGATGTAGTCGAGGAAGAACAGCGGTTCTCCGCCGGCACATGCGATATCGTTCACACACATGGCAACGGCATCAATGCCGATGGTGTCGTGTTTATCAAGAATCATGGCGAGCTTCACCTTGGTTCCGCATCCGTCTGTACCAGAAAGCAGCACCGGCTCTTCCATTTCTTTGATTTTTGCCAGGGAAAAAGCGCCTGAAAAACCGCCAAGGCCGCCTAATACCTCTGGGCGCATGGTTTTCTTTACATGCTCTTTCATTAATTCTACTGATTTGTATCCAGCTTCAATATCTACTCCTGCGTTCTTGTAATCCATGGTGAACCTCCCTTGTCCTTTGTTTTTATTTACTGTAGTTACGGTATCCTGTTTCCTGCAGTTTTGCGTCTTTTGCCTCAACCTGCTCTTTCATTTCCTGTGTATATGCTTTCAGTTTTGCAAGCAGTTCCGGATCGGAAGTTGCAAGAATCTTTGCTGCCAGGATTCCGGCATTGGCACCGCCATTGATGGCAACGGTTGCTACCGGAATGCCGCTCGGCATCTGTACGATGGAGTACAGGGAATCACGACCTCCAAGCGATGTGGTATGCATCGGAATTCCGATGACCGGCATTGGGAAAATAGCTGCGCACATACCCGGCAGATGAGCTGCCATACCTGCGCCTGCAATGATAACCTTGAAGCCTTTCTCCTCTGCGGTTTTTGCATATTCGAAAAATACATCCGGCTCGCGGTGTGCGGAGATGATTTTCATCTCGTACTCAATTCCAAATTTTTCCAGCATGTCGGCTGCTTTGCTCATTACCGGCATATCAGAGTCGCTGCCCATCACAATTCCTACTTTAGCCATGTTGTTCTCCTTTTCTGATTAACTGTTCTAAGCGTTATTCATTAGTTATGCTTATATTTATGTTTTAATCATTCAGTTCTGCTTATAATATACTAAGCAGGCGCAGAAATGTCAACCCATAATCAGCCAAAAGGTTCATTTAATTCTTCCGTTCCCGGCAGGACGAAGCGTCCGTCCTCAATGAGAGGGATCGTCGTTCCGTCTGCTTTTTCGACCGCAACCGACTGCAGTTCGCGGTACGGAATCGTGATGTCCGTGTGGCATCCGAAGTATGCTTTCGACGGATCTTCTTTCCGTTTTGCCGAAACCTCGTTCTCGCGCGCGATTACTTCTTTTCCGTCCGGGTTGTACATCGGGCTGTCCTCCGCCCAGGCGTAGCAGGTGTCGCCCATCGCAAAATGCGGGCCCATCTTCTCTGCGATCAGGATCGGCAGTTTTCCGGCGATGCCGTACTGCTCTGCCATCACGTACGCCGTCGTGTTCGTTCCGATGGCAAACTCACCGATCGGCAGCGTCCTGTGGTGATACAGCAGGTTTTCTTCTATATAAGTACGATTGTCCTCTTCTTTTTCGAAGTTTGCGCAGTCATACGCGGTGATCATGCCGTCAGTCAGCGTCAGGCAGAGATCGCGGTAATACAGCTCGTTCAGGTAGACTCCCGTCACATGGAGCACGCCTGTCGTGCCGGTAAGACTCGGGGAAGTAAAGACCTCTCCGACCGGAATATTGCAGTCGGCAACACAGTTCTCGAAATTCGTCTCTTTCGCAGGATCGTTCAGATGATGCAGCATCACGCGCAGATCCGTTCTGTTCTCTCCTTTTCCAAGCACATGCACGGAAACACCCTCGTCGAGCGCATCGATCAGGTACTGCTGGATGCGCTGGTATTTTTCGTAATCGAGCGTGTTGATCTTTACGATCTCACAAAAAATTTTTTCGTAGCGCGGATCGATCTCCGGCATCGGGTAGGCGATGATCGTGTAGCCGTACTCGTCATCCTTGATATAGCGGTTTACAATCTGGCCCGCCTCGTTCTGGAAACCGACACGGAGCTTTTGCTGGCGCTCGTTTAAGTGCAGTGCCTGTTTTTTATTTACTGGCTCAAACGGAACTTCGCCGAAGGTTTCCACCACGGCAGGGCCGGCATAGCCGCCCGCCAGTTCTTTGTACTCGTCGTATTTCACCTGCATCGCGCGGAGCCGTCTCTTCACGAGATCCTCGTTGAGATACAGCGCCTCATCGTTCCGGTGATCGTAGTCATACTGCTTATTCGCAGACGCACCGGCAACCCACGTTCTCCGCGCGCCGCGGGAAATCACCGGCTCGAGTCCCATCTCGCGGAACTGTAATATTGCCGCACGGATCATGCGCTCAAAACCGATGTGGAAGCGGATGCTGACTGTCTTCTTTTTCGACAGATCTTTTCGCGCCACGAGAAAGCACTTGCGGAAGCCTTCTGTGTAGGTGCGTGCCATCGCGTCGATTTCTTCCTGGCTGAACGTATTTAAAAAGCGGGCTGTACCCTTCTCATTTTCGGTGATATATTCGCCGTACTGGTACAGATACCGCAGATCCGTCAGATCAGATTCCATCACAATATCCTTCACAAAGTGCAGCGACGGGTCGACAATTTCGCGCACCTGGTATTCCTGGCGCTCCTCGGCGTAATCGCTCACATACCAGTAAATGCTCTCTTTTACATACTGCGCGGACGGCAGCGTCTCCTCCTCGAACATCGCATACAACTCGAGATACAGCTCCATCGCCGCAGTCAGCTCCAGCAGGCGGTCCTCATAGACCCAGACAACAGCATTTCCCAGCTCCCGGTACAGGCAGCAGAGGCTCCTTCCATGCGTTTCACCAAGTGCCCGCACGGCAAACGCCGGGTTTCCGTAGGAGGTCTCATACCGCTCCCCGATCACATCTTCATACGGCTCGCGGTTAAAAACAGCCAGCTCTTCCTCGGATGCTGTTTTTAGATATCCTTCTGCGATTCTGCTCCGGATCTGGTCCATTTTGCAGAGGTACTGTGCCATCTGTGCAAAAAAATCGCGGTACGGCTGCGGAACGCTTTTTTCCGCCGGAATCTGGCGGATCCGCTCAATTGCAAGCGCATACCGCTCGTTTAATAATTCATCCGTCATAAAAAAATCCCTTTCTGTTTCTCTTTAACTGTTACGAGGGGCAGATCTGCCCCTCATTCTTCTTAACTTATTCCTGTTTTTCTTCCCGGTCGTCAATAATTTTTCCATCCCGGATACTCTGTTCGAGAATCTCTTCCATATAACTCCAGATCTCCTCGGAGCCGGTCGCCGTCTTCTCGTTTCGTTTTAACGGCTGGGAAATCCGCACATTGTGGCGGGTCCAGTCTTTTCCATCGTTCTCATGATTTAAAAGCAGCGGCTGGAAATTGTCCATCACATGGGCAAAGCGCGCTTCCGGTGTCTCATACGCTTCGAACTCGAGCCAGAGATCCATCAGCATTTTTCCCTGATCCTCCGGCAGCAGGCCATAGATGCGCTCGGCCGCTTTGTGTTCTCTCTCGTCTTTTGTTTTGTTTGCCTCCGCGTCGTACGCATACGTGTCGCCTGCATCAATCTCCACAAGGTCGTGGATCAGCAGCATGAGCATCGTTCTGCCGATGTCGATTTTCTCATTCGAATATTCCTGCAGCAGAAATGCCATCACCGCCATGTGCCATGCGTGCTCCGCGTCGTCCTCCTGGCGCGAATAGCCGCGGATGTGCGTCTGGCGCAGGATCTGTTTTTCTTTATCAATCTCCAGAATAAAATTCAGCTGTTTTTCAAAACGTTCGCGATCCATCTTTTTCCCCTTTTCTTTTAGATGTACTCCCGGAGTCTTTCTGTGCTTGATTTTACGAGAGTACATTTATCTCACACCGATCAGAAACAGTGCCAGCCATGCGACCAGCATGCCGCCGCTCGTAATCGAGCCGAGAACCGACATTCTGTGGCTGACCTGTTCTTCTTTAAAGCTCTTCATTCCCACATAGAAGCCGTATCCCGACAGAAGGAATGAGAACAGTCCCGCTGCTCCGAGAAAAATGCCTCCGTTTCCGCGGAATGCAAACGATACGATCGAAGCCAGCAGAAACAGAAAGACCGAAGCACCTGCCATATAGAGAGCTTCCTTTCCGCCTTCCGACGGCTTCCGGACAAAATTATAATTATACTTCTTCCTCGCCATATTTCCATCTCCTGAATTTATTGCAGATCAGGAATGCGCCGCAGCCGATCATGGCTCCAAGCGTATTCAGGATCAGATCATCTACATCAAAGCAGCCCACCTTCGTGATGAGCTGAATCGTCTCCACGCAGAGGCTGAACATAAAGCCAAGAAGCGATACTTTCCAGAAACTCTCCATTTTTTTGTGCATCACCGGAACGATAAAACCGAACGGCAGAAAACCGATCACATTGCCCGCCAGATTTAAAAATGCGGCAAGGAATCCCACCTTTTCGCGGTAAATCCAGAACCGTCTGATTTCCTGAAACGGCACCAGATTGTAACGGTAATCCAGTTCAAAAAAGTTCCTTCTCCCGTATTCTTCTGCAAAAAACAGAAAATAAACGAGCGCAAGAAGATACACCAGAAATAAAATCCGTCCCACAACGCGGATTCTGGCTTTCGTCTCCTGCTTCATCTTCGTTTCCCCTTTCTGCGTGGTATCAGAAACGCCGGAATACCTCTTCGGCGCATGCGCTTCCAAAATATTCCGGCATTTTTCTTAAAACATAATTTCCCCGCGTCGTTTCAGCAGGCCTGCTCCGCTTACGATCATCAGGACACCGGTTGCTACCCCTACCACAACCAGTACTGCGCCCATGGCGATATTTCCGCCGCCGACACGTCCCATGGTTTTATAGATTTTTTCATTCATCGTGCAAAACTCCTTTTTTCAAGTGTACCACGTCTTATTTGACACCGTACTCCTCATAATAAGCATCAATGGCAGCCTTCATCTTGTCATCGATCTGGATTTTGCCCTGGCATGGACGGTTGTACAGATAGGTGATGACATCCTCCATGGTTACAATGGCATTTGCCGGGAAGCCATAGGTTTCCTGGATTTCCTCAAGTGCGCTCTTGTCGCCTTTTCCGCGCTCCATACGGTTTAAGGATACCATCAGACCTTTGATCTCCACATTGCCCTGTGCCTGGATGATCGGGAACGTCTCCTCGATGGATTTTCCGGAGGTGGTAACATCCTCGATGATGACAACGCGGTCGCCGTCTTTAATTTTGCTTCCAAGCAGCAGTCCTGCATCTCCGCCGTGGTCTTTTGCTTCTTTCCGGTTGGAGCAGTAACGTACTTCCACACCGTAGAGATCATGAATCGCAATGGCGGTTACAACGCTGAGCGGGATTCCTTTGTAGGCCGGTCCAAACAGAACGTCGAAATCCAGTCCATAATTGTCATGGATTGCTTTTGCATAATACTCGCCGAGACGTTTTAACTGGCTTCCGGTTACGTAAGCGCCCGCATTCATGAAGAACGGGGATTTTCTTCCGCTTTTCAGAGTAAACTCTCCAAATTTTAATACCTGGCTCTCGACCATGAACTCGATAAACTCCTGCTTGTACTGTTCCATCTTTTTTCCTCCATATTTTCAGGGGAAGGCATCTTTTTTCGCAATGCCGCCCGTTTTTACTTCTATTCTTTTCTATACTACCATAAACGCCTCTGTTTTTCCAGTCCAGACACAGGATTTCGCATAAAAAACATAAAATCCACACAAATAAATTTCATTCTCTGACGCAAAAAATCCCTCCGCCCAGAGAACGGAGGGATTTCGATATGTTTTCTTTTTAGAAATCTACTTCTGTATCATAGTAGCAGCATTTCAGCAGTTTTTCCATCTCTTCAACAGATGGCTGTCTCGGGTTGGATCCGGTGCAGGCATCGGCGATGGCATTTACAGCGATGTCGTGCAGTCTCTCCAGGAATACGTCTTCCGGAACGAAGCCCTGCTCGGTCGGATAGCTGTCTTTTCCGTAGTTCTTGATGCAGTGCGGAATGTTCAGTTTGTCGTTCATGCCGCGCAGATAGTCAATGAGGAGTTTTACTTTCTCTTCCGTTGTCTCGCCGCCAAGTTTCATCTCGTCAGCGATCACTGCATAACGTTTTGCTGCAGTCTCGTCTTTTGCGTTGAACGCGATAACCTTCGGCAGGTACATAGCGTTTGCTGCGCCGTGGATCAGGTGAGCGCCGTAATCAGCGAATGCTGCGCCTGTTTTATGTGCCATGGAGTGAACAATACCAAGAAGTGCATTGGAGAATGCCATACCAGCGAGGCACTGTGCGTTGTGCATGCTGTCACGTTTTGCCATATCTCCGTTGTAGGAATCTACCAGGTCTGCCTGAATCATCTTGATTGCATACAGTGCCAGCGGATCGGTGAAGTCACAGTTCGCGGTGGAAACGTATGCCTCGATTGCATGGGTCATAGCGTCCATACCGGTGTGAGCAACTAACTTTTGCGGCATCGTCTCTGCCAGATCCGGATCTACGATTGCAACGTCCGGCGTGATTTCGAAGTCTGCCAGCGGGTATTTGATACCTTTTTCATAGTCTGTGATAACTGCGAACGCGGTTACCTCGGTTGCTGTTCCGGATGTAGAAGAAATTGCACAGAAATGAGCTTTTCTGCGGAGTTTCGGCATTCCGAATACCTTGCACATTTCTTCGAAGGTGATGTCTGGATACTCGTATTTGATCCACATTGCTTTTGCTGCGTCGATCGGAGATCCGCCGCCCATTGCTACGATCCAGTCCGGCTGGAACTCTTCCATCGCTTTTGCTCCGCGCATAACAGTCTCGACTGACGGGTCAGACTCGATTCCCTCAAAAAGCTGTACTTCCATGCCGGCTTCTTTCAGGTAGTCTACTGCGCGATCCAGGAAACCGAAACGTTTCATGGAGCCGCCGCCTACACAGACGATTGCACGTTTTCCTTCGAATGTTTTCAGTGCCTCTAAAGCACCCTTTCCGTGGTATAAATCTCTTGGTAATGTAAATCTTGCCATTGTTCAGAACCCCTTTCTTGTTTTGCTTCTGATGGACAGCTCCGGCAGATCAGATCAGCAGAATTTCTGTTTTTCCTACTCTCTGTTTGAGCCGCCTTTTGTCTTTTGTTTTCGACTTTGTTATTATTATAACAAACTTTTTCAGGGATTTCCAATACAAAAATGATATTTCCTGATGTCAATTATATATGTCTTATTTACTCCCGTGCCGCCCGCGATGCCTGTTTTTCACGGTACATCGCTCTTTTCCTCCAGCTTTCCGCTTCCAGATATTTCACGAAAAAACACTCCCAACCACTTTCAGCGCCTCCGCCAGATCCTTCCGAAAATCCTCATCCCCTCTCCGCAGACTATTCACCCTGCACCCAAACACCCTCTCATGCCCCGTACAGTGCAGATACCTGCCGTCCCCCAGATACATCCCCACATGCCCCCTCCAGAACAGCAGATCCCCGGCCTTCGCCCGTTCCTCCACCAGACACATCTCCTCCCCTTCTCTCCAGATCGCTTTCATCGGATACCCTTCCCTGATATCCGAATCCCGCCAAATCAAAACCCCATTCATCAAATACACCATAAACACCACACCCGAACAGTCAATCCCATCCGCCGCCTTCCCGCCCCATCGGTACTGGCATCCAAGATACCCCTTCGCACACTCCACAACCTTCCTCCGAAACTTCTCTTCCGACCACCCCTTCGGAATCCCCTGCTCCACAAAAAACCTCTCTTCCGATTTTCCCCACAAAAACCGATCCGAATCCAGTCTTTTTCTTAATGCCACCTCCGGCACAAACCCACTGATCTCATTCGCCAGCTTCACCCTGCAATACCCATTCTCCGTCTCCTCCATTTTCTCCACAAAACACCCCCGTCCCAGCGTCTCCAACATCCGCGCCTGCACCCGCGCTCCTCTCATCACATCCGCAAACCCGCGTGTCACCACATACGTATTCCCTGCCTTTTCCCTCTCCTCCATCCACTCCCTGCTTTTCTCCTCAATCAAATTCCTCTCCATCCACCCCCGATACCCATAATGCGTCCAAACCTCAATCCACTCCCCCTCATCTTCCCACATCACGCTCCATCCAAAAAACACCTCATCCACCACATCAACCCCATTCTCCTCATACAAAAACGCCCGCTTCACTTTAATGATCCCATACTTCATCTCACATACCACCTTCCATTTTCTATATACTATGCACCCACCACAACACTCTCACGCCGATCCGCCCCCGGCGGATCCAGACCTACTTCGTTTCAGCTCCACACAACCAGACCTCACTGGAATTTGCGCCTGCCGTGTGGCGGGCATAGAAAAAGAGGGCGGAACTGTGCCCATTCTGAGCCACAGTTCCGCCCTCTTTTTCTCGCCCGCCGCACCGCAGATGCGAAGCCGCTCGAGGCCGTCCGTCTTATCTCACCGCCCCGATCAGCGAATTAATATCGTCAACCTTATGCCTTCTCATATACTCTTCGATACCGCGAACCGTTTCAACAGTCGCATACGGATTAAAGAAATTCGCCGTCCCAATCGAAACCGCCGTAGCCCCCGCCAGAATAAACTCCAGCGCATCCTCCGCCGACGCAATACCGCCCATACCAATAATCGGCACTTTCACTGCCTGCGCCACCTGATACACCATCCGCACCGCAATCGGCTTCACCGCCGGCCCCGACATACCGCCAGTCTTATTCGCAATCGCAAACTTCTGCCGTTCAATATCAATCTTCATCCCAGTAAGCGTATTGATCAGCGACAGCACATCCGCCCCGCCGGCTTCCGCAGCCCGCGCCATCTCCGTAATATCCGTCACATTCGGGCTCAATTTCATAATAATCGGCTGCTTCGCATATTTTTTAACTTCTCTGGTGATCGCCTCCACCGCCTTCGGATCCTGTCCAAACGCAATACCGCCCTCCTTCACATTCGGGCACGAAATATTAATCTCCAGCAGATCCACCGGCTCCGAAGTCAATCGCTCCACAACCTCACAGTAATCCTCCGTCGTCCGTCCACACACATTCACCACAATCTTCGTGTCAAACTGTTTCAAAAACGGAATATCCCTCTCACAGAACACATCAATACCAGGATTCTGCAGTCCGATCGCATTCAGCATTCCGCCGTAAACCTCCGCAATACGCGGCGTCGGATTCCCCGGCCACGGCACATTCGCAACACCCTTCGTCACAACCGCGCCAAGCTCCTTCAAATCCACAAACTCACTGTACTCCGCGCCGGAGCCAAACGTACCAGATGCCGTCATAACCGGATTCTTCAGTTCCACACCCGCCAGATTCACACTTGTCTTCATCGCTTTTTCTCCTCCTCGCGTCACTTACAGCTCAATTTCCGTACTTAAAAAGACAGGTCCGTCCTTGCAGATCCGCTTGTTGTGCACATGTGAATGACCATCCACCTCAGTCGACTGGCAGACACACGCAAGACATGCGCCAACGCCGCACGCCATCTTCTCTTCCATCGAAATCCAGCATGGAATTCCCTTTTCCAGACCGTACGCCTTAATCGCACGCAGCATCGGAGCCGGACCGCAGGCAAAAATTACATCTGCTTCCAGATGATCCTCGCGCACCGCATCCATCACATTGCCCTTCACACCGGCACTTCCGTCCTCCGTTGCAATATGAAGATCGCCTGCCGCAGCAAACTCCTCATTTAAGAACAACTCATCGCGGTAACCACAGCAGATGATCGTGTCCGTTCCAAGATCCTTCGCCGTCTGCAGCATCGGCGGAACACCGATACCGCCGCCCATCAGCATCACACGTTTTCCCTTACCTTCCTCGATCGGGAATCCATTTCCAAGCGGCCCTAAAATATCAACCTCATCCCCCGCTTTCAGATGCGAAAACTCCTCCGTTCCTGCACCTGCCACACGGTAGACAATCCGAAGTCTTCCTCCCTCTCGGTCGATCTCACAAAGAGAAATCGGACGCGGCAGAAGACGGCTGCCGTCCTTCGAAAACAGAGAAATAAACTGGCCGGCCTTCGCCTCTTTTGCAATCACTTTCGTGGAAATCCACATGCTGTAAATTCCTTTTGCAATGCACTCCTGACTTTCCACGGTACAGCATTCCTTGATTTTCATAAGCTGAACACTCCTTTTATTTTCTTGAATCGGCGAAAAGCCCAAAATATCCTCCGGCGGACATAACATCTACCCGGCAGACCTTCTGAGCTTTTCACCCTGTATTCTTATTTTGCAGCAGCAAGCGCCCCGCTGATATCCTCAACCATATCCTTTACAGCTGCTCTCGAAGCATCCGCAAAGTTCTCAGTGCCAAACTCGGCATATTTTTCCTGTTTGTAAGCAGCGATGATACCTCTCGAAGAGTTTACGATTGCACCCAGTCCGTCCTCATTGAAGAAGTGAACGAGGTCTTTTCCTTTTCCGCCCTGTGCACCGTAGCCCGGTACCAGGATGTAGGATTTCGGCATTACCTTACGCAGCACCTTGCCCATCTCCGGGTACGTAGCACCGACAACAGCTCCCACATAGCTGTAATCATCGCCCATGTGCTCCTCGCCCCACGCGGCAACCTGCTCGCCGACCCACTCATACAGCGGACGTCCGTCGATGATGCGGTCCTGGAACTCGCCGCTGGACGGGTTCGAGGTTTTTACCAGAACAAAGATACCTTTTTTCTCCTCTTTGCAGACCTTGATGAACGGTTTTACGCCGTCAGATCCAAGATACGGATTGACAGTTGCAAAATCCTCATGGAATCCGGCGTAGGATTTGCTTCCCACCTGCACGTGGCCGAGGTGGCCGACTGCATACGCCTCAGAAGTAGAACCGATATCGCCTCGTTTGATATCGCCGATGACAACGAGACCCTTTTCCTGGCAGTAGGAAACGGTCTTCTCATATGCTGCCATTCCCGGAACGCCGAACTGCTCATACATGGCAACCTGCGGTTTTACAGCCGGAATCAGATCGTATGTTGCGTCGACAATCGCTTTATTGAACTGCCAAACGGCCTCTGCAGCTCCTTCGAGTGTCTCTCCGTACTCGGCAAATGCCTTTTTCTGTACGTGCTCCGGCACATAGTTCAGCATCGGGTCCAGACCTACGACGATCGGTGCATTTGTTTTTTTAATGTTTGCAATCAGTTTGTTAATCATCTGCTTACTCTCCCTCTTCTGTTTTTTCTTATTAGAAATTACTCAGCTTCGTATACAATCTTGCCGCCGCATACGGTAGCCATAACTTTTCCTTTGACTTTCTTGCCGCCGAACGGAGTGTTTTTGCCCTTGGAAACAAACTCCTTCGGATCGATCACATACTCTGCTTCCGGATCGATGATAACCACATCGGCGTCCATGCCAGGTGCAAGAGAACCTTTCTTGTCCAGGTGCAGGATTTTTGCCGGATTATAGCTCATCTTCTCCGCCATCTGCATTGGGGTGATGATCTCGGTATCCACAAGTTCGGTGATGGTAAGAGCCACGCTCGTCTCCAGTCCGACGATGCCGAACGGAGCTTTCTTGAAGGACTCCTGTTTCTCGGTCAGCGCATGCGGTGCATGATCGGTGCTGATGACATCGAAGACATCGTCTTTCAGACCCTGGCGCAGTGCCTCGAGATCCTCTTTCGTACGGAGCGGCGGATTCATCTTGTAGTTGGTGTCGCCCTTTACGATGTCGTCGCTGCAGAGGGTAAAGTGATGCGGGCAGACCTCGGCGGAAATCGAAACGCCGGCCTTTCTCGCCTCACGCACCATATCCACGCTCTCTTTGGTCGAGCAGTGGCACAGATGCAGGTGTGCACCTGTCTCTGCGGCAAGTACGATATCTCTTGCAACAATCGTGTTCTCTACGGAGTTTGTGATGCCCGGCAGATGCCACTCTCTCGAGTTTGCATCCTCATTCATGCAGCCGCCGTTTACGAGGTTCTTGTCCTCGCAGTGAGCCAGCACCGGAATGTTTTTCTCTGCGGCAATCTCCATGGCCTCTTTGTAGAGCAGCGCGTTCATAACGGATTTTCCGTCCTCGCTGATCGCCGGGATGCCGGCTTTTACCATGCCCTCGATATCGGCGAGCTCTTCACCCTTCTGTCCTACTGTGATGGCGCCTGCCTGCAGTACATTAATCGGAGAAAAACGGTCTGCTTTGATCGTTACATAGTTGACGCGGTCCGGGCTGTCGATGACCGGTTTTGTATTCGGCATCGCTACCAGCGTTGTCACGCCTCCTTTTGCTGCTGCTTTCGAACCGCTTTCAATATCTTCTTTATATGTCTGCCCCGGGTCGCGGAGATGTACATGCATATCGATGATGCCAGGCATTACATAGCAGCCTTTTGCATCTATTACCTGCGCATCTTTTACGCGGATTCCTTTTTCAACCCGTGTAATAACGCCGTTTTCGATCAGAACATCACTGATTTCGTCTTTTTGGGTGGCCGGGTCGATGACCTGTCCATTTTTGATTAAGATACTCATCTTACGTTCTCTGATCCTTTCTTTTCTTCTGGCCGTCGTCCGACCATTTATTCCTTTTTATAATACACGAAATCTTTCCTGAAATAAAGAGTTTTTTCTTGACTTTTTTGATTTGCAAGATTATAATGGTCTCAATCGAGAAGATGTTGAGATGTAATACGTGGTCACTAGCTATTAGAGATTATATTAGCATTCACCTTCAATATAATCTGTAATAGCTAGTGAATTTTTTTATCAAAAGTTCACTCGCTTATGGGGGAACATATGCATTCCCACATCATGCTTATTTTTTAATTTTATGGAGGTAACTCACAATGAACAAGGGAACAGTGAAATGGTTTAACGCAGAGAAGGGCTATGGCTTCATCACAGGCGAAGACGGAAACGATGTATTCGTACATTTCTCCGCTATCCAGGGTGAAGGATTCAAAACTCTTGACGAAGGTCAGGCGGTTACTTACGATCTTACCGAGGGTGCTCGCGGAATGCAGGCTTCCAACGTTGTTAAATGCTAATTAACCATAAGCGAAAGGCCGGAGGATGTATGTCCTCCGGTTTTTTAATTTACGCGGACAACGAGCCAAAGTCCGTGCCTGCACGAGACCTTGGCGACTGCCGCGATAACTTAAGAAACTCGCGGAGCGTGTTTCTCATAGTTTTTTCTATAGCAAGACCCGAAAATAATGCAAAAAAGGCAGTGCTGCAGAGCGCGAATTGCAAGGAACAGATTTGAAGGCGTACCGGGGTACGACGAAAATCTGTGACGCAGTAATTCACGCTCTGCGGTGCTGAATTTTTTGCATTATTTTCGGGGATTGCTATAAATCTCTATAACAAAAGCGCTTATCACTCCGGGATTTTCCCGTCTGTGGTAAGCGCTTTTACTTTCTTTAACAATTCTGCTTATTCCGCTGTACTTTCGCTGATGGAATCTGCTGTGCTGTCACTTGCCGTATCTGCTGTGCTGTCCGAAGATGTATCGGAAGCATCAGAGCTGTCGCTGGTGTCATCTGCACTGCTGTCGCTGGATGTGTTGGTCTCGCTCAGATAATTCTGAATATCCGTCACGTTCATCGTTGTGGTTTCTGTCGTGCGGTTCGCCTTTTTCTCTGCTACCGAGTTCTGGTAAACAGCAACGGAGAACCAGCCGATCAGGGTAGCCAGCACAACGACGAAAGCGGTAACTTCCAGTCTCGTGATCCATCTTTCACGTCTCATGATTTTCTCACGGTTCGCTTTTTCCTTTTTATAGCGGTCAACTTTTTCCTGACTCATGGTTCTACTTCTCCTTTGATTTCTAAAAAGTGCTCGGCGGCACTTTCAAACATGTTGAAAATTATACTACATTTTCAACAAAAAGGGAAGAGAAAAGTTATAATGCAATGATAATTCCGCCGTCATTTGCATACATACTGCTGACGCCCTGGGTATCGAGTACGAAGACATCCTGTACCGCAAGGCGCTCCAGAAGGGCTTCTTTTACCATCTCGGCGCGCTCCGGGCAGTTGCAATGAGAGATGGCAAGCGTTTTGTTTTCTACATGCTGTGCGTCATTTACAATGGCATCGACCATTTTCATCAGTGCTTTGTTGATGCCGCGCGCCTGATCAAGCTGTACGATATCGCCCTCCGGTGTGGCTCCCATAACCGGTTTGATCTTAAGCGCGGATGCAACAAGTGCTTTTGTTTTGGAAAGGCGGCCGTTTTTCCGCAGAGTTTCGAGATTTTCCAGCACGAAATAGGTGTGCTGTGTGCTGATATAGAGTTCTACTGTCTCTACGACGCGCTCAAAGCTCATGCCGGCTTCCTCGCACTCCACGATTTTTTTCACGATCAGGGTCTCTCCTATCGATGCGCTTCTGGAATTGAATACGTGAATCTTCAGATCCTCGTTCTCCTCCTGCGCCAGGTTTGCACCGAGCACTGCGCTGTTATAGGAACCGCTGAGCTGTGCGGAAAGTGTGACCGCGTAGCACCGTTCTGCTCCGTTCAGAAAAGATTTCCGGAAATAATCCGGCGACGGGCAGGCGGATTTCGGGCACTCCGGGCATTCCGCTACTCTCTTTAAAAAATATTTCTGGTCAAATGTCTCGTCATCCAGAATGGATTCTCCGCCGACTTCCAGGGTCAGCGGTGCAATTTCAATATTTCCTCTTTTTTTCATATCTACTGTCAGTTCACAGCAGCTGTCTGCAACAATGTGAAAACTCATATATTTTATCCCTCCAAACTTGATTCCGCTTTTTCTCACTGCGGACGTTTCGTATTTCCAATCACCGCTCTTTTTCAAACCTTCCTAAACTAGGGACGAATTCGACACAGTGAATTTTTTGATATTTTGTCATGTAGTTTTGATAACTACATTTTATCATAACACACTTAGTGCTCCATTGCAAAAAGTTTTTTCCCAATAAAAGTTTTTCCGTTAAAAGTTTTTTCCTTTTCTTGTCGCACTCCCCTTTTTGCGGTATACTACGGTCATACGGCTTTTTTGTTTATGGATATTTTTCCATTGCTTATTTTCAGGAGGTGGTACGTATGGAATGGACTTTTTCGGATTCGGTCCGGCTTTCCCTGCTTTCGTTTTCGGAAGCTTCCAAAGCCTGCGCGGCGCTGCCCGGATTTTCTCTTTTCCGGCGCAGTCTGCAGCCGGAGCGCATCGAATACTGCCGCGCAGAGCTGCTGCCTGACTGCCTGGTCGGATCGCTTGCCGTTCCGGACAAGACGCATCCGCTTCACCTTGCATTCTCGCTTGCGTTTTATCTCGACCGGGGGCAGCTTATTCTGGCAGCCGACGAACAGACACTTCCGGCTTTGCAGAGCCTCCTCTTCCCGGAAGAACCGCTCGATACTTCCGATGTCTTCCACCTGTTTTTCTCGTTTCTGGAATCGCTGATCCAGGAGGATATGCTCTATCTGCAGAATTTTGAGAAGCGCCTCGCGACAATCGAGGAGTCTCTTCTCGACACTCTGCCAAAAGAGCTGCAGCGGACCCTGATCACGATCCGTCGGGAGCTGCTCGTGTTCCATGCCTATTACCAGCAGCTTCTCGACATGTGCGAAATACTCTCCGAGGACGAAAATCACTTTCTTCCCCCGGAATGCGCCCGTCAGTTTTCGCGCCTTGGAAACCGCGTGGACCGTTTGTACGACCACACCCAGATGCTGCGGGAGTACGCCCTGCAGATCCGCGAGATGCAGCAGGCGCAGATCGACCTGCGTCAGAACGATACGATGCGGATTCTGACGGTCGTCTCGACGATCTTTTTCCCGCTTTCCCTGATCGCCGGCTGGTACGGCATGAATTTTACGCATATGCCTGAGCTTTCTGCCCCGTATGCGTACTTCATCCTGATCGGCGTCTGTATTCTCATTGTTGCTGTTGAAATTTGGTATTTTAAAAAGAAAGGCTGGTTTTAACTACGGATGATTATCCTGCAGATTACACAGTTAAAGAATTTTATGAACACCCTGCTCCGTCTCGAGACATTTGACCGCTTTCCCGTCTCCGAGGCGTCGATCACAACGTTTACGACGTTCTCCATCGACGGCAGTCTTCACACGGACTTTTTCGATCCCGATGACGCGCAGCTCTTAAAAGAAAAAGGACGGACGCGGCTTCTCTGGAAAGATGTGAAATCGTTCTGCTATTCCGTCATCAAAGGAAAACGGACACCTCTGCAGTTCAAATTTGTGTTTCAGCTTCCGCAGGCGGCGTGCAAAAAAATGATCGCGGACCATGCGCTGCCGCTGGAAATAGAGAACGTGTTTGGATGCTTTCTGAATTTTCAGTATAAGGACGGAAAACTCTTACTTACCACCGGAACTTCCCTCAAAATCTTTACGATGGACAAGTCGCTCGACCGCGTCTTCGATGAGGAAGTCCGCCAGTTTCTGCTGAAAAATGAAATTGCATTTGAAGAACAGATATAAAGACAAAATACTTATTTAGAAAGGTTCTCTTTTTATGAATCAGATTATTATGTGGATCATGGCAGTCGGCGCGGTACTCGGCGGTGTCGACCGGATCGCTGGCAATCGCTTCGGATTTGGAAAACGGTTTGAGGAGGGCTTTATGCTGCTTGGACCGACGGCACTTTCCATGTCGGGCATCATCTGCCTCACCCCGCTGCTCTCCCGCTTTCTCCGTTTCGCCCTCGTTCCCATCTGGAACTTTTTTGGTCTGGATGCGGGACTTCTCGCCGGCATTCTCGCCATTGACATGGGCGGCTACCAGCTCGCCGGAGAGCTTTCGGCATCGCAGGAGATGGTGCGCTACGCAGGACTTGTGATTGCGGCGACGCTTGGCTGTACCATCACCTTTACGATTCCGGTCGGCATGGGAATGCTGAAAAGCGGCGACCGCCTCCTTTTCTCCCGCGGCATGCTGATCGGCACGGGCACACTTCCCGTCACGATGATCGTCGGCGGACTGCTCTCAGGACTCTCTTTTCTGCAGATCGTACTTCAGTCGCTCCCGGTGCTCCTCTTCTGCTTTCTGCTGATGTTCGGCATCTGGCGTTTTCCGGAGCAGACCGTGCGCGCGTTCACGGTATTTGCAGATGTGATCCGGCTTCTGACGACGATCGGCCTCATCGCGGGCGCGTTCTGCTATATGACCGGCTTTTCGCTGCTCCCGGACCTTGCGCCGCTGGAGGACGCGATGGCGGTCGTCTCGTCCATCGGCATTGTACTACTCGGCAGCCTTCCGACGGCGGAGCTTTTACAGCGGGTGCTCAAAAAGCCGCTCTCTTTTATTGGAAGAAAAACCGGCATGAACGACAGCAGTGCCGCCGGTCTTCTGATGGGCATTGTCAGCCCTGTTCCGGCGATCACAATGATGGAAAAAATGGACGAGCGCGGAAAGATTGTAAACGCAGCTTTCCTCGTCTCCGCCGCATCGACCATCGCCGCACATATGGGATTTACGTTCGGCACCGATCCTGATTTTGTCGTGCCGCTTCTCGTTGCAAAGCTCGCTGGAGGCATCGCCGCCGTCTGTGCCGCGCTGTTTTTCACGAAGAAATCTGCTTAATTGTTTGAGAGCATACATAGCAACGCAATAAGACCTGCGCCGTTTGAAAGCGCAGGTCTTATTGCATTTCTTACTTATTTTCTATTTCTTATTTCACCATATCCTCTTTGATAATTCCATGCTCTTTTAAGAGATCTCCAACTACATTTCCATCTACCAGTTTCAGCAGAGGTTTTTTCAGCAGGTTGAGCGGTCCAGGAAGCTCGATTTCCAGCGGGGATTTTCCATCCATCAGTTTCACGGAGCTGTCCAGCAGGTCGCGGATATCGTAAACGCTGCCCCATACTTCCGGCACACCGCGGTCTACGCCGAGGAGTCCGTAAACAGCTTCCATTGCGGTACGAACGGAATACTCTGTCGTGAATATGGTATCTCTTGGTGTCTCAGCGAACTGTCCGAGGAATGCGAAGTTGACGCAGCCATCCGGGATGACATCCGGGCGGTCGCCCTTTCTTCTTGGCATAAAGAATGCGGTGATGTACGGCATCATGGTCGGTACGCAGACAGCGCTGTTCTCTGCCAGCTCCGGAATCTGGTCAACCGGCACGCCGAGGTGGTACAGCCACTCTTCGGTGATCTCTTTACCAGTGCACTCTTTCATCGGTTTCTTCACATAGTCGCCAGGTACGTCGGTGAACAGGCTGTAAACCCATACGCATACCTTATCTTTATCCTGCTCTTTGAACTGTCCCTGACGGTTGATGGTCCAGCTTAAAAGCCACTTGGAATCCTGGCAGCTTACGATACCGCCGGTAACAACCTTTCCGGTTCTCGGATCACGTTTGCAGATATTGGTGATATACGGAATGATCTTATTGTCGAGAGTGGTAATTGTTGCGGATTCCCAGTTTGTCTTTGCAATATCGGAGCAGAATTTCTCCGGATGTCCAAAGGACGGATCCTGTTTTGCAATGTTTTTCCACAGGCTCCAGCAGCCGCTCGTGCGGACCTCTGCATCACCGTTCGGTGCATGGTTCTGATCGCCGTAGATCGTGCCTTCGGTGCAGCTTCCGTTGGTAACGAAGACGAGGTCATTCTCGGTGAGAACGATGCCTTTCTCGACGCCGTTTACTTTGCACTCGATGGCTTTTGCTACTTTCTTTCCATCGTTGATTTCAAAGATAACGTTGGTTACTTCGGTATTGAACTGGAAGTCTACGCCGGCATCCTCGAGGTATTTCTTCATCGGAAGAATCAGAGATTCATACTGGTTGTACTTCGTGAATTTCAGTGCGGAGAAGTCCGGCAGTCCGCCGATGTGGTGAATGAACCGCTGGAAGTACAGCTTCATCTCCAGTGCACTGTGCCAGTTTTCAAATGCGAACATCGTTCTCCAGTACAGCCAGAAGGTGGAATTGAAGACTTCATCATCGAAAACATCCTCGATCGTCTTGTCGTACAGATCCTCGTCTCTTGTCATGAAGAGTTTCATGATCTCCATGCAGCCTTTCTGGCTCAGGTTGAACTTGCCGTCGGTATGGGCATCCTCGCCGCGGTTCTTCGTTGCACGGCACAGGGAGTAGTTCGGGTCCTTTTTGTTCAGCCAGTAATACTCATCAAGAACGGATACACCAGGTGTCTCAATTGACGGGATGCTGTGGAACAGATCCCACAGGCACTCGAAGTGGTTTTCCATCTCACGGCCGCCTCTCATGATGTAGCCGCGGGTCGGATCGTAGATACCGTCGCAGGCACCGCCGGCGATGTCCATGGCTTCCAGAATGTGGATGTGATCGCCTTTCATCTGGCCGTCTCTTACAAGGAAGCACGCTGCTGCGAGGGCTGCGAGGCCGCTTCCTACGAGGTATGCGCTCTTCTCATCGACGCCTTCCGGTTTTTCCGGTCTTGCGAAGGCTTCGTAGTTTCCGTTGGTGTAATAAATGCCTTTGCTGTTTTTCTTATCTTTTCCGCGCTCGGTGTTGCGGTAATCATTCTTTGGTTCTGATGTTACAGTGGTTGTCTCCGCTGCTTTTTTTGCTTCACTCTTGTTTTTTGCCTGCAGCACTGCTGCTCCAGCTCCGATGACTGCTGCTGATGCGATTCCGAATTTTAATCCTTTTTTTGACATAGACGTTCATCCTTTCTTTTCTAAATACGACTGCCGGAATGTTTTTTCGAATTTCCGGTTCGTATAGGTTATGCTGCTTTCTTTGTTTTACAAGTTTCTATTTGTGTTGCCATTGTCTGTTGACAATTTGAATCTTACTTCATTTTTCCCCGCTTTTCCATTTACAAAACAGGGCGGATGATTAAATTTTTATCATCCGCCCTGTTTTGTAAAGTGTAACTATATTTTATTTCTTTTTTCAAAATTTCGGATGGAATTGACGACATTTCCTTCCATCGTGCGGTGCATTTTTTCCGCAATCATATGGTAATCCACTTTCATTCCGTCTTTGATCCAGTCGAGCATGACACCGGTAAAGCTATACTTATAGAAATCTGCGATAAAACTCTGATCCGCCTCGGAGATGCCGGTTCCCTTTGCTTTTTCCTGTACGACACCGTACAGCAGATCGTGCGTCAGATGAAAGAGATATGTTTCGATCTGCTCCCGGCTTACAGAGTGATAGACATTCATAATAAATGGTTTATTCTCGAGCACTGCCTCAAAAATCTGCTGCAGGCCTTCCTGCCATGTCTCATACGTTTTCTTCCCCTGCAGCGCCTGCGTCGCATCCTCCAGGCACGACCATTCGACAAGATCGTAGATATCCTTAAAATGATAATAAAACGCCATCCGGCTGATGCCGCAGTCTGTCGTCAGATCGTTGATCGTAATTTTGTCCAGCGGCTTTTTCAAAAGCAGCTTTTTTAATGACGCTTCCAGCGCCGCCTTTGTCGCATTTGTCATGTATTTCCTCCATTTTTCTTTTATGTACCCTCGGAATCTTTCTGTTCGAAACGCTTCTATGCTTTTTCATTGTAGCATATCCATTCTCCAGAAACAACTGCGCAGCCCTTCTGATCAGACTTTACAAAAAGTTTAGAAAGTACCGTAATACCAGTAAATTCAATACTTTCCGTCGTTCTGTTAGCACTCTTTTTTCTCGAGTGCTAATTTTCCCTTGACTTTTCCCTGTGCCAGTATTACTATAACTATCAGAGCAGTAAAAAAGCTGCAGACATCTAAAAAAGCATGATATCCCCGCTTTGCTGGATCAAAATATTTTTATAAGAAAAGGAGTGTGTTTCTCATGAGTGCGAAACATGGAAATCTTTCAATCAACAGCGACAATATTTTCCCGATTATCAAAAAATGGATGTATTCCGACCACGATATCTTCGTCCGCGAGCTCGTTTCCAACGGCTGCGATGCCATCACCAAACTGAAAAAACTCGACGGCATGGGCGAATATACTCTGCCGGATGACTACAAAGCAGCCATTCAGGTGATTGTAAACCCGGATGAGAAAACCTTAAAATTCATCGATAACGGTATCGGTATGACCGCAGACGAAGTCGAAGAATATATTACCCAGATCGCCTTCTCCGGCGCTACCGAATTTCTGGAGAAATACAAAGACAAAACGAATTCAGATCAGATGATCGGCCACTTCGGTCTTGGTTTCTACTCTGCTTTCATGGTAGCAGATGAAGTTCACATCGATTCTCTTTCTTATAAAGAAGGATCCACCCCGGTACACTGGACCTGTGACGGAAGCACCGAGTACGATATGTCCGAGGGCAGCAAGACAACTGTTGGTACCGAAATCACTCTGTTCCTGAACGAGGACTGCCTGGAATTCGCAAACGAATACCGTGTCCGCGAAGTTCTGGAAAAATACTGCTCCTTCATGCCGGTTGAAATTTTCCTGTCCAAAGCAAATGCGCCGCAGGAATACGAGACCATCGATGAAAGCGAATTAAAAGATGACGACGTTGTCGTAGAGCACATCCACGAGGACGCAAAATACGAAGAGAAAGAAAAAGAAGACGGAACGAAAGAGCAGGTTGAAGTTTCCCCGGCCAAAGAGAAAGTAAAAATCAACAAACGCCCGGTTTCCATCAGTGATATCCACCCGCTGTGGACCAAACATCCAAACGAGTGCAGCGATGAGGATTATAAAGAATTCTACCGCAAAGTCTTCAACGACTACCGCGAGCCGCTGTTCTGGATCCACCTGAACATGGACTATCCGTTCAACCTCAAAGGTATCCTCTACTTCCCGCGTATCAACACCGAGTACGATTCCATCGAGGGAACCATCAAGCTGTACAACAACCAGGTATTTATTGCCGACAACATCAAAGAAGTCATTCCGGAATACCTGATGCTCTTAAAAGGCGTCATCGACTGCCCGGATCTGCCGCTGAACGTATCCCGAAGCGCACTGCAGAACGACGGATTTGTCAAGAAGATCTCCGAGTACATCTCCAAGAAATTCGCTGACAAGCTCTCCGGCATGTGCAAAACCGACCGTGAGAATTACGAGAAATACTGGGATGATATCAACCCATTCATCAAATACGGATGCATCAAGGACGAGAAATTCTCCAAGAAGATGATGGACTATATTCTGTTCAAGAACATCGACGGAAAATATCTGACTCTTGAGGACTGCATCAACGAGAATAAGAAAGAAGAAGCTCCTGCAGAGAACACCGAAGAGAAGGCTGAAACTACGGAGAATACCGAAAATACGGAAAACGCTGACGAGAAGAAAGAGCCGGAAAAAACGACTGTTTACTACGTCACCGACGAAGTTCAGCAGAGCCAGTACATCAACATGTTCCGCAGTCAGGGTATGGATGCTGTCATCCTGAAACACAACATCGACTCCGCTTTCATCACCCATGCAGAGCGTTGCAACGAGCATGTAACTTTCCAGCGCATCGATGCAGATCTGACCAACGATATGAAAGACGAGTCCGGTGAGGATCTGACCGACGCTACAAATACTCTGACCGATCTCTTCCGCAAAGTCCTCGACAAGAAAGATCTGACCGTCAAAGTTGAGAACCTGAAAGACGAAAATGTATCCTCCATGGTAACGCTTTCCGAGGAGAGCCGCCGGATGCAGGATATGATGAAGATGTACGGTATGACCGGCATGGATCCGTCCATGTTCGGCGGACAGGAAACCCTGATCCTGAATGCAAAACATCCGCTCGTTCAGTACATTCTGAAGAATGGCGAGAACGACAACACATCCCTGTTCTGCGAGCAGCTGTATGATCTGGCAATGATCAGCCACAAACCGCTCTCTCCGGACGAGATGACAAAGTTCGTAAGCAGAAGCAATCAGATTATGATGCTCCTTGCAAAATGATAAAGCACAGGCACAGCAAAACGCACCTCTTATAAAACACGCCGGATTTCTGGAATTTACCAGATGTCCGGCGTGTTTTTTCCTGCTTTTTTACTTTACGATTTCTGATCCAGATGATAGAATAATTCTATTCGCCCTATTGAAAAATAAGGAAAATCACACGAAAGGTCTGGTATTTATTTCTATGAAAAAAGGAAAGCCATCCGCCCTGCTCCCGATCGCCGTTTTTCTGGTGTTTTATCTGGGGCTCGGCATTTATTCCGAGTATATTTTAAAAATTCCGATGGGCTTCTACAACATCCCCATCGTCGTCGCGTTTCTGGCAGCGATCCTCGTCGCCTGTCTGCAGAACCGCAGTGTCCCGTTTGAAGAAAAGCTCGCCCTCATGGGACAGGGCATCGGGGACAAAAACATCATCACAATGCTGCTGATCTTCCTCGCCGCAGGCACGTTTGTCGGCGTTGTCGGAAGGAGCAGTGCAGAGAGCGTTGCCTATTTCATGCTCTCCTGGATTCCGGCAAAATATGCCGTCGCTGTGCTCTTTGTCGTTGCCTGCTTCGTCTCCACGGCCATGGGAACCTCCGTCGGAACGATCACGCTTCTCGTGCCGATCGCCGCTGCTGTTGCCGAGACCTCCGGCTTTTCGCTGGCGCTCTGCGTCGCCTCCGTCATGGGCGGATCCATGTTCGGCGACAACCTCTCCTTCATCTCCGACACGACAATCGCCGCCTGCAACGGACAGGGCTGCGAGATGAAAGACAAGTTCCGCGAAAACTTCTGGATCGCTCTCCCGGCTGCTCTTGCCACGCTGGCGCTGATCCTTGTAATCTCCTTCCGACAGGCGCCGGGCACACCGATCGTCCACGAATACCATCTGCTGCAGATGGTTCCGTACCTGCTCGTGCTGATCGGCGGCATCGCGGGCATTCAGGTGTTTGTCGTACTCCTTATCGGTATTGCTTCCGGTGCCGTTATCATGCTCGGTACGGGACAGACGACGCTCTTGGATATGCTCTCCAGCATGGGAAGCGGCACTTCGGGTATGTTTGAGACATGTATGGTTGCGATTCTTGTCGCTGCGATGTGCGCGCTGATCCGGGAAAACGGCGGCTTTACTGTCCTGCTTCGTGCCATTCACAAAATCTTCCGCGGAAAAAAGGGCGGCCAGCTCGGTGTCGGCATTCTCGTCGCGCTGCTCGACATTGCGACCGCAAACAACACCGTCGCGATCGTCATGGCAAACCCGATCGCAAAGCAGATGTCCGAGGACTACGGCATTACCCCACGGAAAACGGCATCGCTCCTCGATACCTTCTCCTGCATCTCACAGGGCATCCTGCCGTACGGCGCGCAGATGCTCGTGGCGATTTCCGCGGTGCATGAACTGGGATATGAGCTCTCCGCCTTTGAAATCATGGCAAACCTCTTCTATCCGGGCATGCTGCTTGTCAGTTCGCTGATCTTTATCTTCGTTCTGCCGGATCGGAAAAATGCCGAAAGCAATGCTTAAAAAGTTCCGTATCGGATCAACTCAAAAAATCATGTTAAAATGCCCACCGATTTCACTTTTTCGTTTGATTGGCGGGCATTTTTTTGCTTTTTTTGGCAAAAATAGCCAAAATTGCAGTAACATTTACGGTTGAAATTCTTTTACGCGGGTAGTATAATCGGGGTCGTGACATTGAGAAGGAGTGATGTTATGTGGGTTATGGGGAGAAAGGACAACAGAAAAAGTGAAATTATTAAGACAGTTCCTTGTAATTATGGCGGTTTCGTTCGTCGGAGAAATCCTGCACGCCGTGCTGCCGCTTCCGATTCCGGCAAGTATCTACGGCCTTGTGCTGATGCTGGCGCTTCTGATGACGGGGGCATTAAAACTTGATACCGTCGAGGACGCAGGCAAGTTTATGATTGAGATCATGCCGGTCATGTTCATTCCGGCGGGCGTCGGCCTGATGGAATCCTGGGGTGAATTAAAAGCCGTTCTCGTTCCGGTTCTCGTGATTACGCTCGTCAGCACCATCGTCGTTATGATTGTGTCCGGACGCGTGACACAGGCGGTCATCCGGCTGGAAAAGAAACACAAAGGAGGGGACGCAAAATGACAAATATGCTCTGTGAATCTGCATTTTTCGGCGTTGTCATCAGCCTTCTGGCGTATGAGCTCGGCATGCTGTTAAAGAAAAAATTTGGGCTTCCGATTTTCAATCCGCTGCTGATTTCCATTGCAGTCGTCATTGTATTCCTTGCTGTTTTCGATATCGATTATCAGAATTATAATGACGGTGCAAAATACTTGAGCTATCTGCTGACTCCTGCAACGGTCTGCCTTGCGATTCCGCTGTATGAGCAGATGGAGGCATTGAAAAAGAATATCAAAGCCATCCTCGCCGGTATTCTCTCCGGCGTGCTGACGAGCCTTACCGTGGTTCTCGCGCTGGCGCTGATCTTCAATCTGAATCATAAAATGTATGTAACACTGCTGCCGAAATCCATCACAACGGCCATCGGCATGGGTGTTTCGGAAGAGCTCGGCGGTGCGGTGACGATCACGGTTGCCGTTATCATCATCACGGGTGTGCTGGGAAATATGCTGGCGGAGACGCTCTGCAAGCTGTTTCACATTGAGGAGCCGATTGCAAAGGGCATCAGTATCGGATCGGCCTCCCATGCGATCGGTACGGCGAAGGCCATGGAGATGGGCGATGTCGAGGGCGCGATGAGCAGCCTTTCGATTGCAGTTGCAGGTATTCTGACTGTGGTCGGAGCGTCGATTTATGCGATGTTTATCTAAAAACGAACACTGATAAAAAGCAGAAAAAATCCGGGAATGGAAAGCAATGTAAAACTTTCCGTTCCCGGATTTTCTATCCCTGAAATTCTATAACTAAAAATTAAAATTCCGACTGCAGAAACTCTTCAATAAAAAGAAGCGCAGTAGCACTCCGGCCCTTCCGGGTCGATGCAGATATGCTCGAGCGTTCCGCTGTGCATCGAAAGCCCCATCGTCAGATCCTGCACAATCTGCTGCTTCGCCGTCTGGCGGTGCTCATAGATGTACTGATACACACTTTTCTTATTAATCTTTTTTAACGTAATTGTGGTAATACTCTTTTCGTTCACGCAAAAACGTCCTCTCTTTTACCGCTCCATCACATTGATCGACTCGATACCGACGCTTCCGCCGCGCACGACTTCGATCTTGCTGAATTCCTCTTTCATCAGCTTCACAACTGCATCGTTTTTCGTCGCCGTCTGGACAAACTCGAGCAGCAGGCTGTCTTTTCCGTAGTCGATGACCTTCGCCTTGAACGTCTCAGCGATCTGGAACAGCTCGACTTTGTCAGCTGCGCTGCAGTTGAATACCTTGATATACAGAATCTCTTTCATGCGCACAAACACGTCGGTGAAGTCGATGACTTTGATGACCTCGACCATGCGGTTCAGCTGTTTTTTGATCTGCTCAAACGTCTCATCGTCACTGACCGTGGCGATCGTCATACGCGATACGGTCGGGTCCTCGGTCGTTCCGACGGTCAGGCTGTCCAGGTTATAGCTTTTTGCGGAAAAAAGCCCGGAAATCTTGGAAAGGACACCAACCTGGTTTTCTACGTACAGTGAAATCCATCTTTTTTTCATTCCCTTATTCATCGCGCTCTCCTCCTAACAGTCCATAATCATATCTTCGAGCGTTCCGCCCGGCTTGATCATCGGGTAAACCATCTCCTCCGGATCGATGATAAATTCGATGATCGTCGGAGTCTTGGTGTTTTTCTTCGCCTCTTCAAACGCTGCGGCGATATCCTCTTTCTTCATGACGCGGATGCCTTTTGCGCCGTAACTCTCAGCCAATTTGATAAAATTCGGCGTGTATTCCGGGTACTCTTCTCCGTCTGTTCTGCGGGAAAGTGCACCGGCGCGCAGGTTTGTCATGCTGTACCGTTTGCCGTAAAACAGCTTCTGCCACTGGCGTACCATGCCGAGGTATTCATTATTGAAGATACACAGGATGACCGGCAGCTCCTCGAGAACGGCAGTTGCCAGCTCCTGAATATTCATCTGCATACCGCCGTCACCGGAAATCGCGATGACCGGTTTGTCCGGGTTGCCGATTTTTGCTCCGATCGCGCCCGGAAGGCCGTATCCCATCGTTCCAAGGCCGCCGGACATGATGATCTGGCGGTTTTCGGTAATGTCGACGTACTGACTTGTCAGCATCTGGTGCTGTCCGACGTCGGTGACGATAATCGCATCGTCAAACTGCTCGTTGATCGCGTTGAAAATATCGAGCGGTCCCATCACGCCGTTCGGGCGCATCGTCAGCGGATGCTCGTTCTTCCAGGCATCAATCTGGGCAAGCCATTTCGATGTGGAGCATGGCTCTACGTACTCTGCTATCTTCGTGATCGCCTCTTTTGCATCGGCTACGATCGGAATATCGACGTGGATGTTTCGGGAGATCGAAGCTGTGTCGATGTCGATGTGGACAATCTGCGCGTGCGGGGCAAATTCATGCAGCTTTCCGGTGATACGGTCATTGAAACGTGTTCCGATCGAGAACAGCAGATCGCACTCGCTGACTGCCATATTCGCCGCATACGCGCCGTGCATGCCAAGGTTTCCGATGAACAGCGGGTGTTTCGTGGAGATCGCGCCGCGTCCCATAACGGTTGTGACAACCGGCACCTGTGTTTTCTCGACCACTTCGCGGAACACTTCCTGCGCATGTGCGATGTTGACGCCGCCTCCGGCAAGAAACAGCGGGCGTTTTGCTTTTGCGAGCATTTTCAGCGCACGTTTTAACTGGCCGATGTGTACGCTGGTGTTCGGTTTGTAGCCGCGGATGTTGACGTTCTTCGGATACTCTGCGCTGCCGAGCTCTGCCATGACATCTTTTGGAAGATCAATGAGCACCGGGCCCGGTTTTCCGGTGCGGGCGATGTAAAAGGCTTCTTTGATGATGCGTCCGAGATCTTCACGGTTTCTTACCGTCACGCCGTATTTCGTGATGCTGCGGGTGATGCCGACAATATCAACCTCCTGGAATGCATCGTTTCCGATGAGGTGGCGGGCTACCTGTCCGGTGAAGCAGACAAGCGGAACGCTGTCGTAGTTTGCCGTTGCAAGACCGGTGACCAGGTTGGTTGCACCAGGGCCGCTGGTAACGAGGCATACGCCGACTTTTCCTGTCGTTCTCGCATAGGCATCCGCCTCATGCACCAGCGCCTGCTCGTGGCGCGGCAGAACGATTTTGATTTCATCCTGTTTGTAAAGCTCATCGCTGATATCAATGGTGCAGGCTCCCGGATAACCGAAGAGATACTCAACACCCTCCTCCTTCAGAGCCTTTACCAGAAGTTTGTTTCCTGTAATCTGTTTCATATGAAAACCTCCTGTTCTAAATTTGCTGCATAAAAAATCCCCGAACATAAAACACCTTTTCTGTGCCTTACGTTCAGGGAGAATGTTTCCATCCACGGTACCACCTGAATTCCAGAAGAATACACTTCTGCTCATTCCGTACAGGATTTAACTCTTTTCATCCGATACGGCATCCCGGTAACGTGGGAACTACGTTGGAGCCTACTTGGAAAACATTGCTGTCCGCTTTTTCTGTTCAGTCCACTGCTCGAGGGCTACTTCCGCAGGCACGCTCACGGAGATTCTCACCAGCCATCTCCTCTCTTTGCTTTGCGCCGCCAGGTACTCCTCCCTGTCACTGCATTTTAGGTTTTGTTTTTTCTTAAATTACTGTCTATTATAGTCAGAAATGCCGCTCGTTGTCAATCGTTTCGCGCCCTTTTCTTGACTTTTCGCCCTGCGTGTGCTTTACTTAATCAGGTTTGTCTAATTAAAATAAGGAGTTTATACCCATGATGATTACATACACACAGGAAGAACTCTCTTCCATTGTCCACGCATTTGCTTTCCCGGGAACGATTACAGACTGGACGCCGCACGGGAACGGCCATATCAACGATACGTTTCTGGTGCGCTCCACCGAAAACGGCGTCCTCCGCAAATCGATTCTGCAGCGCATGAACCGCACCGTTTTCCACAATCCAACGGAGCTGATGCAGAATATTGCACAGGTAACATCATTTCTGCGGAAAAAAATCACAGCCGCAGGAGGAGATCCATTCCGCGAGACGCTGAACCTGATTCCGACGACAGACGATGCCTGTTTTTTCGTCGATGAGCGCGGAGAATTCTGGCGCGCATTTCTCTTTATTTCCGATGCGTCCTGCTATGATGCCGTGACAGATCCAAAGCTGTTTTACGAGACCGGTAATGCTTTCGGCCGCTTCCAGCAGATGCTCTCCGATTTTCCGTCCGCCTCTCTTTTCGAGACGATCCCGGATTTCCACAACACACCGCTCCGCTACCAGGCGCTTTTACAGGCGGCGCAGGCGGATCCGAAAGGACGGCTGAAAAACGTTTCGGATGAGATGGCGTTTTTCCTCGACCACGCAGACGATTACGGCGTAGCCGAGCGCATGAAGGCCTCGGGCGAGCTGCCGCTCCGCGTAACGCACAACGATACGAAGCTGAACAACATTATGATTGATGACAAAACCGGCGAGGGCATCTGCGTCATCGACCTGGACACAATCATGCCGGGACTGTCGATCTTTGACTTCGGCGATTCGATCCGCTTCGGCGCGAATACGGCCGCTGAGGACGAACAGGATGTCTCGAAGGTGTCTCTTTCCCTTCCTCTCTTTGAGAGCTATACAAAGGGCTTTCTCGCAGGCTGCGCAGGCTCTTTGACCCGCGCGGAAGTCGAAATGCTGCCGATGGGTGCAAAATTAATGACCCTCGAATGCGGCATCCGTTTTCTCGCCGATTACCTGATGGGCGATACCTACTTCAAAACCGCTTACCCGGAGCACAACCTCGTACGGGCGCGGACACAGATCGCGCTTGTAGCGGATATGGAGGAGAAATGGGGCGAGATGGAGAACATCGTCGCACGGGCTTCGTTTTCCCACTAAGCACCCGCATAAATTCACAGCATCAAAAAGACACAGCTGGAAGTATCTTTCTGCCTCCTGCTGTGTCTTTTTTGTTATCTTTCTGCTATACAATATGTTTTATATTATGCTCTCGGAACGCTGACAATCCGCAGATCGTATTTCTTCAGCATCTCACCGCCCTGTACTTTCTCGCCGGTCAGGATATCTTCTTTTCCGTCGAAGACTGCCGGAAGCGGAATCTCCTCATCTTTGAAGTTGATGATAAAGTACAGATCCTCGCCGTCTGCCTGGCGTTTTGTGATCTCGAGTGCTGTTGCTTCTCCAATCACCGGCTGGATGGCTGCGCTGTCTGCTGCCATAGCAAGAACTTTTGCAAGGCCGCTCTCAGAAAGGTCGGTTCCGACATAATATACGGTTCCTTTTCCGAACTGATTTTTTGCAACAGCAGTCATGCCTGCATAGAAATCGCTCTCATACTGTGCGATTTCTTCAGCTCCTTCGAGGTGCATCAGGTCACATACGAGACGGCACTCTTCCTCGGTTCCGTCTGCGAAACGGATCTTGTTTCTCTGCTCCGGTGCAAGAGCGTCGATCTCTTCTACCCATACGCCTGCCATTTTTCTGAGCGGTCCCGGGTATCCGCCGAGATGAACGTTGTCCGACTGTCCGACGATACCGCTCATGTAGGTGGTGATGAGGGTTCCGCCTGCCTGTACATAATCCTCCAGGCTCTCTGCCACACCATCTTTTACCATGTAGAGAACCGGTGCTGCAACGAGGTCATATTTGGAGAAGTCCGCGTCGATCGGGATCATATCGACAGCGATGTTCTTGTTATAGAAGTAATTGTACATCTGCTCGATCTGGTCTACGTAACGTAAATCGCAGTTCGGTCCGCTGGTGTACTCCAGTGCCCAGTAGTTTTCCCAGTCGAAGATGATGCCGACTTTTGCGTGGTTCTCGGAGCCCATCACACGGCTTCCGATTTTCTCCAGTTCTTTTCCGAGCTGGGTTACCTCACGGAAGACACGGGTATCTGCGGTTCCTGCGTGTGCGATAACAGCACCATGGAATTTCTCGCATCCGCCGACGCTTCTTCTCAGCTGGAAGAACTGAATCGTGTCTGCGCCGTGTGCAACGGTCTGATAGCTCTGTGCGCGCATCTGGCCCGGTTTCTTTAAGGAGTTGTACGGCTGCCAGTTCTGCTGGCTCGGAGTCTGCTCCATCAGCATGAACGGTGCGTCTTTGAGGCCGCGCATCAGGTCGTGGGTCATAGCTACGTGGCTCCATGGTGTATTGTAGCTCGGGTAGTTGTCCCAGGATACGATATCCATTTCTTTTGCCCACTTGAAGTAGTCGAGACCTTTGTACGTTCCCATCAGGTTTGTGGTGATCGGTGTTTCTTTGTCGTATTTGCGGATCGCGTCACGCTCCATTTTGTAGTTGTTCAGCATGCCGTCGGAGTTGAAACGCATGTAGTCGAGGGACATTCCTGCAAATGCAGTGCCGCTTCCCCATGGCATTCCGTCTCCCAGATCGTTCGGCGGTACAATCTCGTCCCAGTCGTAGATGGTGTGGCCCCAGAACTCCATGTTCCATGCCTTGTTGACTTCATCGAGTGTTTTGTATTTGTCTTTCAGCCATACGCGGAACGCTTTTGCACAGTTCTCGCAGTAGCACTCGCCGCCGTACTCATTGCTGATGTGCCAGCAGACGATGTTTTTGTTGTCGCCGTAACGCTCTGCCAGTTTTTCTGCCAGGCGCTTTGCATATTTCTGGAAAACCGGGCTGTTCGGGCAGGCATTGTGGCGATGACCGAATTTGTGATGGCGTCCTTCGAAATCGGTTCTTGCCACTTCCGGATAACGGTGTACCATCCATGCCGGGAGTGCGCCGGTGGATGTTGCCATGACGATCTGGACGTCCTCTTTTGTCAGGGTGTCTACGATCTCATCGAGCTCTGTAAAGTCGTACTCATTCTCGGACGGCTGGATTTTTGCCCAGGAAAATACGTTGATCGTGGTGCTGTTGATGCCGGCCTGATGGAAAAGTTTCATATCCTCATCCCAGATCTCTTTTGGCCACTGGTTTGGGTTGTAGTCTCCTCCGTATAACATTTTTTTGAATTTTGGCTGCATTTTTTTGATTCCTCCTGTGTTTGGATATCTCGTTTTGATGGCTCTATTATATACTGGTCTTTGTGAGAAAAGTATGATATGCTTGTCTAAAAAGTATGAATTTTCGAAACTCATTCCGGAATCTTATTTTAGACTTTTCTTTCAGAAAGGAACTGACTGTTATGCCTATTTTTTTTAAACCATCCGCCTCTGATTTTTCCCTCTCCGCTGACAGCATCGGCAACCGCTGGCTGCAGGAGCCCGTTGTGCGCCCGAACGGATTCCCCTTATATCACTGGATTCAGACGGAACGCAGCGAAGGGCTGCTGACCCTCGAAGGTCAGGAACTTTTGCTGAAACCAGGTGATGGTGTTCTGATTGCTCCGCATGTGCCGCATGAATACCGCGAAAACGACGGCAGCAGGATGTGGTTTACATCCTTTCTGACCTTTGACGGAAAGCTCTCCGATGATCTCTATAAAATCTGTGCCGTCTCGCCGTATCTTTTCGTTCCGGCCTCAGAGGGCGCGTGGTTTCAGGAATGGATTGACCGCATAATCGACTCACATTTTCTGAAAAATGACATCGACGATGCTGCGCTCTCCGTCGGATGCTTTGAGTTCCTGACACGCCTTTCCCAGCTCCGCACCGGCCTTTCCCGGACGGAGCATCCGCTGTATCTCCAGTATGTCCGCCCGGCAATGCAGGAAATCGAAAGTCATCTTTCCAACCCGCTCAATGTGGATGATCTCGCGGAACAGCTCCATATCACACCGCAGTATCTGACACGCCTGTTCCAGCGTTTTGTCGGCAGCTCTGTCCGCTCGTACATCAGCGTTCTGCGCATCAGCCGCGCCAAGGAGCTTCTCATCAGCCGTCCCTACACTACGCTCGACGGCATCGCCGCTCTCTGCGGCTACCGCGATGTCAGCTACTTTATCTCGGTTTTCCGCCAGCAGACCGGGACAACGCCGAAGCAGTTCCGGAAGCTGTACGGCATATAATCTGAAACACCCCTCTTTCCGGCGCAAAAAAAGATCCTCCGTCTCATTTCACAGACGAAGGATCTTTTTTCGTTCTCTCTTATTTCATGCTTTTCAGAATGCTTCTCGCAACCGACAGTCCGTTTGCGCTTGCCTGCTGGAGGCCGCGGGTTACGGATGCGCCGTCGCCGATGGCGCGGAGGCCTTTGACGCTGGTGCAGAAGTCTTTGTCTACGACAACTTTGTTGGAATAGAATTTGACTTCTACGCCGTACAGCAGTGTCTCATCGCTGGCGATACCCGGTGTTACTTTGTCGAGGGCTTCGATCATCTCGGCAATGTCGACCATGATACGGTGCGGGAATACCAGGGAAAGGTCGCCCGGAACGGCATCTTTTAAGGTCGGGATCAGGTTATTGCGGCAGAGACGCTCTTCTGTCGTTCTTCTTCCGCGTTTGAAATCGCCGTACGTCTGAACGAGGATCTTGCCGTCGCAGAGCATGTTGGAAAGCTGTGCGATCTGTTTGCCGTACTCGATCGGGGTTTTAAATGGTTTCGTAAAGTTCTTGGATACCAGGAGGGCAAAGTTCGTGTTGTTTGTCTTGAACTCCTGGGATTTGTAGGCGTGACCGTTTACAACTGCCAGACCGTTTTCATAATACTCAGTTGCCACCTCACCGGACGGGTTCGTACAGAAGGTACGCACTTTGTCGTCAAAAGTCGGGGTATAGTAAACGAGTTTTGCCTCGTACAGGTTCTTGTTCAGGAACTCCATGACCTCGTCGCGGACTTCCACGCGGACACCGATATCGACGGTTCCGACCTCGGTCTCGATGCCGTGGCCGTTGCAGATATGTGAGAACCAGTCGGCTCCCTCGCGGCCTACTGCGGAGACAATCTCATCTGCCTCGTAAACCGTTCCGTCCTCAAGTGTTACAGCTGTCGCACGGCCGTCCTCGATCGTAATATCATTGACCATCGTGTTGAATTTCATCTCCACGCCGATCTCTTTTAAGTGATCCTCGAGGCGGCTGTAAATCTTGTATCCCTCCTCGGTTCCGAGATGGCGGATTGGACATTCGATCAGCTTCAGGTTGGCGTTGATCGCTCTGCGGCGGATCTCACGGATCTCTTTTTCTTTATCGACACCGTAAACATTCTTGTCTGCGCCGAAATCCAGATAGATCTGGTCGGACTCATGGATCAGCTCAACCGTCTTTTCATATCCTAAAATCTCCGGCAGATTTCCACCGACATCCGGGGAAAGAGAAAGCTTTCCGTCGGAGAATGCGCCTGCTCCGGCAAATCCCGTTGTGATCGAGCACGGTTTGCAGTTCACGCATTTTTTCGTTTTTCTCTTTGGACACTGACGGCTCTCGATCGAACGTCCTTTTTCGATCATCAGCACCTTCAGATCCGGTTTTTCTTTCAGCAGTTCATAGGCACAGAAAATACCTGACGGGCCTGCGCCGATAATAATGACATCATATTTCATTCTTTTTTAATTTCCTCTCGTTTTTTATCCCATCACGATCAGATACTGGCCGTCCGGCAGGGCAAAGACTTCGCTCTGCTCTTCTAATTCTGCATCCGACATTTCTTCCACGTCCATGCCCTCTTCTTCCATGTAGGCGCGCACGTCGTCCAGATTGTCGGCAACGACTGCAAGGCAGTCCTCCAGAAAGGCCTCTGCCTCATCGTAATTTTCAGCCACCGGCTCGTCGAATAACTGGCCCTGATTCATTAAAAATGTGTTGATGCATTCTTCAGTATATTCTCCCATTCTGGTTTTCTCCTCTGTTCGTTTTATTTTTCCTGATTCTTTCTGTGAAAAAGCGTTAAGATTTCCTCCGGCCGGTCGAGCAGCTCCATCGCATGGTTGTCGATCAGCTCCTGGCGCGGGCGGAATCCCCACGTCACACCAACGGTAAACATGCCTGCGGCGTTTCCGGTCTGCATATCCGTATTGGTATCGCCAAAGTACAGGCACTCTTCCGGTCTGGCGCCGAGTGCGTCTGCAATCGCGAGCGCACCGATCGGAGACGGCTTTCTCGGGATTTCTGCGGTCTGCCCCTGAATCCGGTTGAAAAAGCCCGGTCCGTACACGCTCTCCACGACGTGGATGGCCGCCTCGTGCGGCTTGTTGGAACATACGGCAATCGGAACTTCTTCCCGCAGCGCGGTCAGGGTTTCCCGCATATTAGGATACGGTTTTACGTGATACAGCGGGTCCTCGTTGAACCACGCGCGGCCAAGGCGGATGCCCTCCTGCAGATAGTTGAGCTCTGCATCTCCGGCGTCTTTTAAAGCGCGCTCCACTGCCAGATCGAAACCGTCTCCGGCGTAAAAGTTGAAGGCTTCTACCGGGCGCGGCACAAGTCCAAAATGTTCCAGAACGCGGTTGACTGCGTGCGCAATCGACTCTACAGTGTCTGCGATGGTGCCGTCCAGGTCAAAGATACAAGCTTTTATCATATTCTGACTTCCCTTCTTTGTCTCTTTTGTTCTTCGATTTTCTTTCTTCTCTCTCTTCTTGTCCGCAATCATTATATCCTGTATTTTTTCCCTGCGCAACCATATTTTCTTTTCCGGCACTTTATGCTAAAATGAAACTGTTTTTCAGATTCTTGGAAAGGAAAAAAAGAGAATATGAATCAGACTGTGAAAATATTTTTTACCGATATGGATGATACCCTGCTGAATTCCGAAAAGCAGGTGACAAAAGAAAACATGGATGCCATTTCAGAGGCACTTGCTGCCGGCCACAAAATTGTGTTCAACACCGGCCGCCCGCTCTCCGGCTTTCTGCCGATCTTAAAAGAGCTCGGACTCGACCGCGAAGGCTGCTATGCCATCGCATTCAACGGCGGACTGATTTACGACTGCGCGGCAAAGAAAACGCTGTACCGCCGCACGATTCCGCTCGAATATGCACGCGTGATCTTTGAAAAAACGCAGGAGGCAGGCCTCTACTGCCACACCTACTCCGACACCTCCCTTCTCTGCCGCCATGCAGGCGAGGAAACGCGCGTTTACACACAGGCAATCCACATTCCCGTCGTGGAAGATCCGCTTCTGCCGGAGCACCTCGCCGAGGAACCATGCAAGATGATCGTGATTGATCTCCACGACCGTGCAAAAATGAACGCTTACCGCGCTGCCATGGAGCCGTGGGCAAAAGGAAAAATTTCGATGTTCTACTCCAGCCCGCATTACCTCGAGCATGTCCCGGAACACGTTTCCAAGGGCCATGCCGTGAAAAAACTCTGCGAGCTTCTTCAGATTCCGCTTGCCAACACCGTGGCTGCCGGAGATCAGGAAAATGATATTTCGATGATCGAGGCCGCTGCCGTCGGTGCCGCCATGAAAAATGCGACCGATGCCGTAAAGGCGAGTGCCGATTATATCACGGAAAACGACTGCAATCACAGCGGCGTGGCGGAGATTCTTCGTAAGTTTATCCTTGCCTGATTCTGTTTCTGTGTCAGGAAACCTTCTTTTTCTTGTTTTCTTTGGCACTTTTTCCGAATTCTGTAAGATTTTACTTTCTTTTTTGTTGAAACTGTATTACAATAGTTTCAAAGGACGGCATTTGAAAGGAGACTTGAATCGAGATGTCACGGAAATCAAAACGTATTCTGCTTACTCTGGCTTCTGCCGCTGTCGGCGCAGCCTGCGGTGCGGCAGTCTATTTTATCCGGAAAGGAAAAGCAGATCTTGAAACAGATTTTGACGATTTTAAAGACGAATTTGAAGAGGAAGAGCCTGCTCCTGCTGAACGTACTTATACGACCCTTCCGAAAACGAAAGGTGCGGAGGATGCTGCACCGGATCCGGAATCTGCAGCTTGCAATAAAGGTTCCGAAACAGCTGATACAGAAGCTGAAAGCGAAACCGCAGAGTCCGAAGAAGAAGACGCTGAAAAAGAAAGCTGTGCGGATCGTGAAGTTTCTCCGCAGGAAGAAAGCGAAGTAACCGCAGAATAAAACCCAAAAACAGAATATAGAAACATAAGGAAGTAATTCCTGGGGAGGGAAACCTCCCCTTTTTTATGGAAAGGAGATTGTTATGGAACTTGCAAAACGCGATGACGTTCCTGTAGAACTTACCTGGGACCTGTCTTTAATTTATCCAACCGAGGAGGCCATGCTGGCTGATGCGCAGAAAATGAAAGAATTAAGTCTTTCTATGGAAGCATCCTACAAAGGAAACCTCACCGATGCAGCCACGATCAACCACTGCCTCGACGATTACCAGGAGGTCTACCGTCTGATCACACTGACCGCCAACTACTGCGATCTCGCCGTTTCTGTCGACTATTACAACAGTGCAAACCAGACGCGCAACGACCGCATCAACAGCCTGATCTCTGAGATTTTCAGCCGTCTCACCTTTATCGAGAGCGAGCTTTCCGAACAGTCCGAGGATGTTTTGAACGAGGCCATGCAGCAGTCAGATACGAACCGCTGCTATCTCGCCGAGATTCTCCGCAACAAGGCACACCGCCTGAGCCCGGAAACCGAGCGTGCCATTTCCGCTCTGTCCCAGACCTTCTCGGCTCCGTACCAGATCTACAACATGGCAAAGCTTGCCGATATGAAATTTGATTCTTTCACCGTAAACGGAAAAGAATATCCGCTCGGCTACTCCCTGTTTGAGGATAATTACGAGTACGAAAAAGACACCGATATCCGCCGCAGTGCATTCTCCGCCTTTTCTGCAAAAATCAGACAGTACGAAAATGTAACGGCAGCTGCTTACAATGCCCAGCTGCAGACAGAAAAGACCATGGCCACGCTGCGCGGCTTCGATTCCGTCATCGATTCTCTGCTGTTCCCGCAGCAGGTCAGCCGTGAGCTGTACAACCGCCAGATCGATCTCATCACCACCCGCCTGGCTCCGCATATGCGCAAATATGCCCGCCTGCTGAAAAAGGTCCACAACCTTGACCGCATGACCTTCGCCGATCTGAAAATCGCCGTCGACCCGGAGTACGATCCGTCTGTCACGATCGAGGAATCAAAACAGTACATCGAAAAAGGTCTTGCCATTCTCGGTGATGATTACGTTTCCATGATTCAGGAGGCCTACAAAAAACGCTGGGTTGACTTTGCACAGAACCAGGGAAAATCCACTGGCGGCTTCTGTGCCAGCCCGTACGGAAAAGGTTCCTTTATTCTCTTAAGCTGGAATAACCGCATGGCAGATGTTTTCACGCTGGCGCATGAACTCGGCCACGCCGGCCATTTCCGTCTCTGCAACGGCGCACAGGCGATTCTCGATACCGAGGTTTCCTCTTATTTTGTCGAGGCGCCGTCTACCATGAACGAGCTTCTTATGGCTCATTATCTGCTGAAAACGACCCCGGACAAACGGTTCCGCCGCTGGGTTTTAAGCTGTATGATCAGCAACACATATTATCATAACTTCGTCACCCATCTGATGGAGGCTGCTTACCAGCGCGAGGTTTACAAGCTCATCGATGCCGGCGACAGCGTACAGGCTGAGACGTTAAGCAGCATTATGAAAGAGACCTTGCAGAAGTTCTGGGGCGATGATGTGGAAATTTCCGATGACGCAGCGCTCACCTGGATGCGCCAGCCGCATTACTATATGGGACTTTACTCCTACACCTACAGCGCCGGACTGACCGTTGCCACACAGGTCTGCAAGCGCATCGAAACCGAAGGCCAGACCGCTGTCGATGACTGGAAAAAGGTACTGACCGCCGGAAGCACGAAGACACCGGAAGAGCTGGCAAAAATGGCCGGCGTTGATATCTCGACGGATGCACCGCTTCTCGATACGATCGAGACGATTGGATCGATCATCGATGAGATCTGCGAGCTGACCGAAGAGCTGGGCTGCTGATCCTGTCCGCATTGTAACTCTCTATCAAACAGTAAAAACGGATTGTTCCGTCAGTTTTTGTTACTGGCGAAGCAATCCGTTTTTTTCATATCTTTTTTCACGCATTCCAGCACTTTTTCAGAATCGCAGCTGCCTCTGCAATCTCCTCCTCAGAAAGCCCGGCGTACCCAAGCAGCACTGTGCCGCCCTGTGCGGGATCTGCGGCAGCGCCGATGCAGTACCGTTCCAGCCCGTACACGCGCACACCATCCTCTTTTGCCCGCTGCACCGCCTCCGCTTCGGAGAGTCCTCTCGGCAGGTGGACCAGCACATGGACGCCCGCATTCTCGCCGGACACCGTGTACTCCCGCCCAAACTCCTTCAGAAGCCGGATCAGCAGGTCGTGTTTCCCTTTATACTGTGCACGCATCCGGTTCAGATGGCGCTCGAACGCGCCGCTCCGCATAAACCCTTCCAGAATCTTCTGGTCCGTCTTCGAAACTGTCGCGGAAAAGCATCTTCCGTTCTCCTCGTAGGCAGGCAGCAGCGTCTCCGGCAGCACCATGTAGCTGATGCGGATGGACGGCGCAATCGCCCGCGAAAACGTTCCAAGATAGATCACTTTTCCCTCTGTGTCATTGCCCTGCAGTGCCGGGATCGGGCGGCCCTTGTAGCGGAATTCACTGTCGTAATCATCCTCAATCAGATACCGCCCATTTTCCCTCGATGCCCACGCAAGGAGCTGCATCCGCCGCTTCATCGGCATGACCATGCCCATCGGGAACTGGTGCGACGGCATGATGTACGCCAGATCCGCCCCGCTTTTTTCCAGCTCCGCCGGCCGCATGCCCGCTTCGTCCATCGAAATCGTACACATCGCATAGCCAAGCTTCGCAAAACAGCGGTAGGCACTGATGTAGGTCGGATTTTCCATCGCCACTTTATGGCCACGCCCTAAGATCACCGAAAGCAGCATCAGCAGATAATCATTTCCCGCTCCGACGATGATCTGCTCTGTGCGGCAGTTCACGCCGCGTGCGTGGTGCAGATAGTCGCGGATTGCCTCCCGAAGACCGTGCTCGCCCTTCGCATCCCCGAGCTGGAACAGGCTGTCATCTGCGTCCAGCAGGACTTCTTTCGAGATCTTCTTCCAGCTGTTCTGCGGAAATCCGCCCGGCGCCGTGCCGGTCACGGCAAAATCGTAGTGGAACGACGTCTGTTCCGCGGCATCATCCTCCTTTGTCTCCTCTTTCTTTTCATCGAGGCGGTACAGCCCCTCAATCTCACAGACAAAGTAGCCTTTGCACGGCACACTCTCCAGATACCCTTCGGATACCAGCTGCTCATACGCCAGATCCACGGTACTCCGGCTCACCGACAGATAGCCCGAAAGCGCCCGCGCCGACGGCAGCCGCTCCCCTGCACGGATCCGTCCGCCGCGGATTTCCTCGCGGATAAAACCGTAAATCTGCTCATAGAGCGGTGTCTTCCGATGCGGATCCAGCGAAATCGTCAATTCATTCATCTTCCCATCTCCCCTGACAAAAAGAACAGCCGCTTGGGATGTCGGTTTCATCCAGGCGGCTGCTCTGTTCCATTTCAAAATTCTTATTTATTTCGCTGCCGGCAGCTTGAAAGAGCTCTTCAGGGATACGATACGGTTGAACACCAGCGCATCCTCTTTGGAATCTTTTGCGTCTACACAGAAGAATCCGTTTCTGACAAACTGGAAGCTGTCATATGCTTTCGCATCTTTTAAAGACGGCTCCAGATAGCACTCTTTTAATACGGTCAGGGAATTCGGATTCAGGTTCATGGAACCATCCTCGTTGTAAACGCCCTTCTCCTCGTCGATCAGGTTTTCGTACAGACGGCACTCTGCTTTGACAGCGGTCTTTGCTGCTACCCAGTGGATTGTTCCTTTTACTTTTCTTCCGTCCGGGGAATTTCCTCCCTTGGACTCCGGATCGTACGTTCCATGGATTACGGTAATATTTCCGTTCTCGTCTTTCTCGCATCCGGTGCAGGTGACGAAGTATGCGTTCATCAGGCGGACTTCATTGCCCGGGAACATACGGAAGTATTTGCGGACCGGCTCCTCCATGAAGTCTTCGCGCTCGATGTACAATTCTCTTCCGAACGGTACCTGACGGCTGCCAAGCTCCGGATTCTCGAGGTTATTCTGTACTTCCAGCATCTCAATCTGGTCTTCCGGATAGTTGTCGATGACAAGTTTCACCGGATTTAAGACTGCCATGGTACGGGCTTTTTTCAGCTTCAGATCCTCGCGGATGCAGTACTCCAGCATCGCATAGTCAACGGAGCTGTTTGCTTTTGATACACCGCACAGATCTACGAATTTCTTGATGGACTCCGGTGTAAAGCCTCTGCGGCGGAGTGCTGCGATGGATACGAGACGCGGGTCATCCCAGCCGTCTACCACGCCGTCCTCTACCAGCTTTTTGATGTAACGTTTTCCGGTAACCACGTTGGTCAGATACAGCTTTGCAAACTCAATCTGGCGCGGCGGCATCGGATATTCCAGCTCGCGTACAACCCAGTCGTACAGCGGACGGTGGTCCTCAAACTCCAGCGTACAGATAGAATGGGTAATGCCTTCGATGGCGTCCTCGATCGGATGCGCGAAGTCGTACATCGGGTAGATGCACCAGGTATCGCCGGTTCTGTGGTGATGCATATGGGCTACACGGTAGATAACCGGGTCTCTCATGTTGATGTTCGGTGATGCCATATCGATTTTCGCACGGAGTACTTTGCTTCCGTCCTCGAATTCGCCGTTTTTCATGCGCTCGAACAGGTCCAGGTTTTCCTCTACGGAACGATTGCGGTACGGGCTCTCTTTTCCAGGCTCGGTTAAGGTTCCGCGGTACTCACGGATCTCCTCTGCGGACAGATCGCAGACGAATGCTTTTCCTTTTTTGATCAGTTTTACGGCTGCCTCATACATCTGTGGGAAATAATCGGATGCGTAGTACAGATGATCTTTCCAGTCTGCACCAAGCCACTGGATATCGGCTTTGATGGAATCAACAAACTCGGTTTTCTCTTTCGTCGGGTTTGTATCATCGAAACGCATGTGGAACTCTCCGTTGTACTCCTGTGATAAACCGTAGTTTAACAGGATGGATTTTGCATGTCCGATATGAAGATAGCCGTTTGGCTCCGGCGGGAATCGTGTGCATACATGGTCGTAAACGCCCTCTGCCAGATCTTTGTCAATCGCAAGCTCGATAAAATTTTTGGAAACAACTTCTTTTTCTTCCATAATAAGGTCAGGCCTCCCTCGAATCTTTTCGTTTGGAGCACTGTCCCGAAAAGGGCGCAAAATGCTCTGTGTATTCTATCACTATAACACAAAAGCATTCTCCTGCAAAGCATTTTTTTCGGTACACAAAGCCGCCGGAGCGGACCGGTGCCTATTCTTCTGCCTCGTGTGCGGTCACCTGGCGGTGCTCCACGGAGGTCGAGAACACGATCTGCGTCCGCGTCCGTCCAAAATGCTGCAGCTCGCCGATAAACTGGTCGAGCTCAATGGTGCTAACAAAAAGGCCCTCAATGAGCATGGAGTAATCACCGGTAACGCAATTACATTCCACGACATTGTGGACCTTTTCAATATAGGGATAAAATTCTTTTTTCTGAACCGGCTCAACCTCGAGGTTGATGAACGCTTTGATCGGATATCCCAAAAGCGCCGGATTTAATTTGACCTGATATCCTGTAATGTAGCCTTCCTTCTCCAGCCGCTCAATTCTGGCGGAAACTGCCGGGGAGGATAAAAATACGTGTTCCGCGATTTCTTTCAGCGGCATCCTGGCATTTTCCCGAAGGAGATTCAAGATTTTTGCATCGATGTGATCGAGCTCATGGCGCATCGCATCGTTCTTGCTTTTTTCATGTTTCATACGCTGCTCTCCTGTTTTTTCACTTTTATACTGTTCAGCATATCACGTTCGCCGTTTTTTGTCTACGAAAACGTGTCCTCGCGGAAACTGCTTTCGAAAAATAAGTAAAAGTGCCTCTTTCCCTTGGTATTTAAAATCAAATACAAAAATAAATAAGATTCCACAGTTCTTCTGCGGCGGTATTTACAAATTTCTACCCTGGTGTTATTCTTCCGGTATCGAAAGGCAAAGCAAGAATTGTTTCAGACAATATACACAACTCAATGCGTGCAGAAAGAAGGAGATTATTATGAAGACAAGAATTGAAGCAGATTCCATTGGTTCCCTTGAAGTCCCATCCGACGCCTACTACGGGGTACAGTCCCTGCGGGCAAAACGGAATTTCCCCATCACGGGAACGCCGATCCACCCGGTCATGATCCAGAATCTGGCGAAAATTAAAAAGGCAGCTGCCATCTCCAACCGCGAAGCACAGAGACTGCCGGAGGAAAAAGCGGCTGCCATTATCTATGCCTGTGATGAAATCATTGCCGGCAAATTAAAAGACCAGTTCATCGTTGACGGCATCCAGGGCGGCGCCGGAACGAGTGCTAATATGAACGCAAACGAAGTCATCGCAAACCGCGCCATCGAAATCCTGGGCGGCACCAAGGGTGATTATACCATTGTCCACCCGAATGACCACGTCAACATGGCACAGTCCACAAACGACGTTATCCCAAGTGCAGGAAAACTGACCGTGCTCGATCTGCTCCCGGATCTTCTGCATGCGCTCGAGTCACTCCACGCAGCACTGCTCGATAAGTCCCAGGAATTTGACCACATTTTAAAGATGGGAAGAACCCAGCTTGAGGACGCCGTTCCGATGCGTCTCGGCCAGAGCTTCCACGCTTACGCAACGATGATCGAGCGTGATATCCGCCGGATCGAACGCGCCAGAAAAGAGCTGTTCACCCTGAACCTCGGCGGAACAGCCATCGGTACGACGATCAATGCTTCCGATTACTATCTCCACCACATCGTGCCGACCCTCGCTGCTGTGACAGGCTATCCGCTGATGCAGGCGGACGATCTGTTTGACGCGACGGAGAACCTCGACGGATTTGTGACGATCTCCAACACGTTAAAGACCTGCGCCGTCAACCTCTCCAAGATGTGCAACGACCTGCGCCTGCTGTCCAGCGGACCGCGGACCGGATTCGGCGAGATCAACCTGCCGCCGATGCAGAACGGATCCTCGATTATGCCGGGCAAGATCAACCCGGTTATCCCGGAGGTTGTGACACAGGTTGCCTTCCATGTCATCGGAAACGACACCACAATCACGATGGCGGCTGAGGCTGGCCAGATGGAGTTAAACGCGTTTGAACCGGTTGTCTTCTACTCCCTGTTCTCTTCCATCACCTCGATGACAGGCGCTGTGAATACGCTTGTGAAGAACTGTATTCTCGGCATTACCGCAAATGAGAAACGGTGCGAGGATCTCGTTTCGAAGAGTGTCGGCATCACAACGGCGCTCTGCCCGTATATCGGATACCAGAAAGCGGCCTCGATTGCAAAGAAATCGCTGAAGACGGGCGAGAGTGTTACTTCTCTGGTTCTGAAAGACGAACTGCTGACACAGAAACAGCTCGACGACATTCTCGATCCGTACGCTCTGACCGGACCGGAACTGCCGGCCGAAGACGATCTGGCTGGCTGAATGTAACTGCTGCTTTCCTTCATAATTTCTTAATGATACGCAAAAAGGCTTCCCGGATTTTCTTGCTGTCCGGGAAGCCTTTTTCTGTCGTTTTCTTTTATATCAAACTCTGTTTAGATTCTCGCTACGCCGCTCTTTCTTGCTGCCTCTGCAACGGCTGCTGCCACCGCATCTTTGACACGCGGATCAAAGGCTGCCGGGAGGATGTAGTCTGCGTTCAGCTCTTCATCGCTTACCAGGCCTGCGATTGCGTAAGCTGCTGCGACCTTCATTTCATCGTTGATATCAGATGCTCTCACATCGAGCGCTCCGCGGAAGATGCCCGGGAAGCAGAGTACGTTGTTGACCTGGTTCGGGTAATCGCTTCTTCCTGTGCTGACAACGGCTGCTCCTGCTGCTTTCGCCTCGTCCGGGAAAATCTCCGGCGTCGGATTTGCGCAGGCAAAGATGATCGGATCTTTTGCCATCGTACGTACCATATCGGGAGTGAGCGTACCCGGCGCAGAAACGCCAATAAAAATATCGGCTCCTTTGATTACCTCTGCAAGCGTGCCCTTCTCATGGTTGTAGTTTGTGATCTTCGCCATCTCCTCTTTGATCGGGTTGAGGCCGTCGCGTCCCTCGTAAATCGCACCTTTGCGGTCTGTCATGATGACGTTTTTGAGACCCATCGAAATCAGCAGGCGGATAATGGCGATTCCGGCTGCACCGGCTCCTGAGGTAACAATTTTGACTTCATCCAGTTTCTTTCCAACCAGTTTCAGCGCATTGATGACACCGGCCAGTGTGATCACGGCTGTTCCATGCTGATCATCGTGGAAAATCGGAATATCACAGCATTCCTTTAATTTCTTCTCGATCTCAAAACATCTCGGTGCGGAGATGTCCTCCAGGTTGACACCGCCGAAGCTTCCTGCGAGAAGACGCACGGTATTGACAATATCATCCACATCCTTGCTGCGCACGCAGAGCGGGATTGCATCGACACCACCGAATTCTTTAAACAGCACGCATTTACCTTCCATGACCGGCATGCCGGCCTCCGGGCCGATATCTCCAAGTCCGAGAACTGCGGTTCCATCTGTAACAACAGCTACCGTGTTCCATCTTCTGGTCAGCTCGTAGCTCTTGTTGACATCTTTCTGAATTTCCAGGCACGGCGCCGCCACACCCGGTGTATAGGCAAGACTCAAGGCATCTTTTGTATCTACGGCCGCCCGGGAAGTGACCTCAAGCTTTCCGCGTAATTCATAGTGCATTTTTAATGATTCTTTTGCGTAATCCATCGCTTTTTTCCTCCATTTCATGTGTGACTGCGTCTCATTAATAATAGGAAGAGAGATTCACGCGTCACACGGGATGTCTGTTCGCTGCACCCTTATTATAACAAGCGTTCTCTAAATTTCAACCGGTGTTTTGATTAATGAAAAAATTTCCACTTTTCCGCCAAAAACGGCTGCTTCATTTGCGAAATTTTATCAAAAATACTCTTTTTCTTTCTCTCAGCCGCAGTCCGATCCTGCCCGGAGGGCTTTTTTGCTTTACAGTAAAATTCAACAAAGTTTTTTATAAAGCAAAAAATCTGCCCGCCTCCCATCCTTTTCAGACTGGAAAACAGACAGATTTTTTTCTTTACTCTGCCACAATATTCTGCAGCCAGACTCCTTTCTTGACAAGGACAAATCCAATCACGCACTTGATCAGGTCAACCGACATAACCATAAAGTAGATTGCGTAGATCGAAAGTCCGGTAAAACGGCTCAGGCAGAAAGCCACCGGCACACTGACAACCCAGATGAAGACGCTGTCGAACAGGAACGTGATGATCGTTTTTCCACCGGAGCGCAGGGTAAAGTAGCTTGCATGCAGGAATGCATTGACCGGCATGAACATGGCCACTTCCACGATGAAGATTGCCGCCATGTGGCGTACTTCGTCCGTCGTGTTGTAGAGGCGTGGGAAGATTGGAGCCACGAGCGCCATCAGCGCGCCGATCACAATGCAGAGTAATACGGAAAACGTGATCAGCTTCGTATCGGTATCCTTTGCCTCTTCCATCCTTCCGGCTCCGAGGAGCTGTCCGACGATGATGGCAACGGAATCGCCGAGTGCGATGAAAACGACGTTGAACAGGTTCGAGATCGTGTTGGAGATATTCATCGCGGCTACGACATTCAGTCCACGCACGGAGTAACACTGCATCAGGATCGCAACGCCGCCTGCCCAGAACGTTTCGTTCAGCATCAGCGGTGTTCCTTTGATGAGGATCTGTTTCGTCAAAGCCGCCGGAACACGGATCGTGCGGTACAGATGCTTCGTAAAACGATATTTTTCTTTGTTTCCGTGCGTGCGGATCAGCACGATCGCCATCTCCACGTAACGGGACAGCACCGTTGCGACTGCCGCGCCGACAACGCCGAGCTGCGGTGCACCGAATTTTCCGTAGATTAAAATGTAGTTAAAAACCAGATTAACGAAGACAGCGGTAATACCGGCCTTCATCGGAAGCATTGTCTCGCCGCATTCGCGCAGCGTGCTGGCATAAAGCTGCACAAACAGGAACGGCGGAAGTCCTACCAGCATGACCTTCATATAAGAAATGCCATAGGCTAATGTCGCATTCATGTCCTGGCTTCCCTGATCTCCTGTCAGGTAGAGACGAATCAGAGGCTCGTGCGCACCAAGGAAAATAGTGATTGCCGCTGCCGTCAGGATCACGCCGATCCAGAGCTTGAAGCGGAAGGTGTTTCGCACACCCTCGTCGTTGCCCTGTCCGAAATACTGCGCAGTGAAGATTCCTGCGCCAGACACGCCTCCAAAGATACAGAGGTTATAGATAAAAAGAAGCTGATTGACGATCGCAACACCGGACATCTGCTCGGTGCCGACCTGTCCTACCATGATGTTGTCGAGAAGGCTGACAAAGTTGGTGATACCGTTCTGAATCATAATCGGCATCGCAACGCCAAGCACCATCAGGTAAAACCGTTTGTCCCCAATAAATTTTCTGTGTTTCTGCATGGTTTCCCCCTTTTCTTGTTGTATAAAATAAATGACATAAATCGGAGCCCTTCTGGATTTCTCCAGGCAGGCCCCGAACAGTAATGCTTATTATACACGATTCATGTTTAGAAAGAAAGATCCTTTTTATCTTTTTTCTGGCTTTTTTTGACATAAATCGCCGCAGTTCCAATTGCTTCAACAGGATTTTATTTTGTTTTTCCCATCATCTTCTCAAATTTTCCCGGAACTTTCACATAAACCTGGTATTTCTCCTTGTCAATGCTGCAAAGCGGCACAAAGGAAATGCCATCAACCGAAAAGTGCAGACCGTCTTTCTTTTCCACCTGCGCATCCAGTGTTTCTTCCGTTAATGGCAGGTGCAGGAAATCTTTTTCTTCCGTCAGCGCTGCCAGTACGTAAGGGCCATACAGCAGTGCTGCCAGTACGTAAGGGCCATACAGCAGTGCTGCCAGTACGTAAGGGCCATACAGCAGTG